>CAZWRL010000017.1:0-15785 GCA_964636345.1 uncultured Gammaproteobacteria bacterium
TTAGGCCAAAACTTGACATTTTGTCAACGGAGTGGTATATAGGATGGGAAAGGAGGGCAGGATGCCAGTACGGATTGATTGTGTGCTCGGCGACCGGGTTTACGAGGCAGTGAGTTTCACGGAACCGGGTGAATCGGTTGACGGTGACACGATGATCGCCCGAACCGATGGGGAGAGCGGAGGCGGTATCGGTGAGGAGGATGGCCAGTACTTCTGGGACCACCGGAGCGAGTGGCCGGAGGAGCTCAAGCGCCACCCTCTGGTTTGCACTAAGTGGCGCGGTCCCGGCAGCCCTCGTCTCGTCCGGTACTTCTACTGGAGCGACGACGGCTGGTACCAGTTCTGGTTCAGCCTCGACGATCGGTGGTACGGCACGGTTCTGGTCCTGCGCCGTCGCATGTAGTACTCGGCGTCTGGGACTTTGGAATCGAGGATCCTTGGGTTTTTGACCCTTGGTTCCTCGGTTCCTTTTTTATTTTTCGACCGTGTTTTGATAAACTTCCAACGTTTTCTCCGCGGTTTTCTGCCACGAAAATTGTGCGGCACGCGAGAGGAGGGAGCTATGGCGATTGTCATCCTGGCGCGGCAGTGTGTCATGTTGAACTTGTTTCAGCATCTCCGAATTTTCGTTTGGAGATCCCGAAATAAAACGTGTCCCGCACTCGTTTCGGGATTCGGGATGACAGACCTTTTGGAAAGAACTAACTAAAGTTTCAACATCATGCGGGTCAAAATAAATTGCCGCGTCCCCGAGTATTTCAACAAAAGCCGGAATGCTGGACGCAATAACCGGCACGCCGCGGGCGGCGGCCTCAAGCGCGGGGAGGCCGAATCCTTCAATGAGCGCGGGGCAGATGACGGCGGCGGCATTTGTGTAGAGTTCTTCAAGCGCGGCACCATCGGGCGCTTCTTTATATATGAGGTCGTCGTTTTCTAATAGCGTTTTTGCGGTGTCGGTTGAAAGCAGGCGATCGTAAAAAATACTGCGCGCGCCGGCGAGGATCAGTTGATGCGTGCGGCCATAGCGGATGCCGAATTGATGAAACGCGTGGAGGAGCAGCGGGAGATTTTTGTGCGGGTAGGCGGTGCCGATGTAGAGGAAATTAGGGTTTTTATTTGGAGATGCTGAAACAAGTTCAGCATGACATTTGGTGGCGGCCAGATGAATCGGTGTGATTTCCGTAAGTAATTCGGGAAAATGGTCAGTGATTTGATCGCGTGTTGTTTCAGAAACCGTAATAATATGCTGCGCCCGCGTGAGCGCGTGGCGGAGGATGACGCGGAAGCCCGCGTATTTGATCCAGAAAATAAGCAGGTTGCGTGTTGAAACCGCCGAGTGCGGATAGGCACGTAAAATTAAATCATGAATGGTGACGATGAACGGCCGGCGGTATAGGAGCGGCACATTCCAATGCGGGAAATGCACGAGGTCGGCGTTGAGTTTATGGAGCAGGCGCGCCAGTGCGGTTTGTTCGCCGAGTGTGTACCAGTGTGTTGGGGTAACGACTGTTTTGAAGTTTGAATTTTTTGGAGAATACAAGGCGGCGCCTTCGGATTTGAGGATGACGGTGTAATGATTCGTGGTATCTAGTTGTTCAAGATTTTTAATCAGCTCACGCAGGTACCGTCCATGGCCGCCGTGAATATGATACATGCGGGCATCTATCACGATGCGCATAGGTTGAGGAATTCTTTTGCGGTTTTTTCCCAGGTAAATTGTTTTGCTCGTTCAAATCCTCGCCGCGATAAATCTTCTCGCACATCCTCGTGATCCGCAATCATGCGCATGGCGTGCGCGAGTTCGTGCGGTTTGTAGGGCGAGACGAGGAGACCAGCGTCGCCCACTACTTCCGGAAGCGACGTAGACCAACTGGCGATGACCGGCGTGCCGTGACTCATTGCCTCAAGCGGCGGGAAGCCGAATCCTTCATAGAGTGAAGGAAATACGAGCGCTTCGGCGAGGGAGAGGAGTGTGTGTTTGGTTTTTTCGGAGATGCGGCCGAGGAAACGAACGCGACGGGATTGCTTCAGCATATTCGTCCTTCGACTTCGCTCAGGAACGAATACTCCTCGCAATGACATATCTGGCCCCGCCAAAATCAATTCATGAGGATACGCCGTAGTGTGGGTGAAATGCGCAAATGCGTCAAGGAGTGTGGCGATATTTTTACGTGGTTCCAGCGCGCCGACGTAGAGGAAAAATCGTGCGGGGAGGCGGTATTTTTTTCGTACGGTTTGTTGATCTTCCGGCGTTACGATGGGCGCGGTTGGGGCGCCCGGGTAGATGACCGTGATTTTATGCGCGACGTCAGGAAAATGCCGCGCGAAATCTTCGGCGGTTGCTTTGGATATCGCAACAATCGCATCGGCGCGGGTGAGTACTTTTTGTACTCGGATGGCGCGGTGCCACATTCTTGATTTTAGTGAGTACCACGATGGGTTAACAAGAAACGAAAGGTCATGCACTACTTGAATCAGTTTGCAGTGCGGTGAGACGCTCGTGAAATTGAGGTTTGGCGCAATCCAGACATCGGCACCGCCCGCCCACTCATCAAGATAAGGACGGCCGGTGAGGAGGAGCGAGAGGTTGAGGAGTTTGTTGGGGAGGTGTTTGGTGACAATGGGAATGTGTGGTGAATTGAGGTTGGTGAGATCCCTCGACTCGTCCCGACTGTGTCGGGATTCGTTCGGGATGACATTTTTAGACCACCCATTTAAAAAACCAATCCAGCGGTGTTCGGAACCGTGGAGGGTAAGCGCTTGCAGGAGTTCGCGTGTGTACACTTCAACGCCGCGCGTGCCGCGTGCTTCCATAAGAGGGCGCAGGTCAATGGCGATTTTCATGCCCTTACCCTAGCATCGGTGTAGATGCTTGACAACTGAATCACGACGTGATATGGTGATGTCAACTTGGCGACTAAGGAGGGTGCGATGGGCTCGATGGACTCGAAGGATGAAATCGGTGGCGTTTCGTTGATCGGTGTGACGCAGTTCTGCGACGCATTGCATCGTGCGACATTGCATGGTTCGCGTGATGATCAGAGCGCGGAAGGCGAAGAGATCTGGGGATTGCTTGAGGCAATCAGACATCGGTTTCCGGTGGGGAGCGCCTCCCTGATTGAAATTCCGCGGAAGACCGTGGAAGAAGTGATGACGACCGTGGAGGGCCTCATCCAACGCGGTAATGTCCGGTACGGGTCTGGTGGTCTCGAAGAACTCCGCAAGCGCCTCACGGCGAGCGGTGTGCCGAAGGAGATTGCAGAATAGCACTTTTTGGAGAGACGGCAGGATTAATGCCCCTGCCTTTATTTTTGTAAAAGCGCGGGTTGGTAAAGTCCTTTTTGAAATTCTTCGTACCGATCACGCACAAATCGTTGCATTGATGCGGTGAATGTTTCGGTGCCGAATTGGAGCGCGTGCTCGCGAATCTCCGCCGCGTTGAATTGCGCGGGATCAAAGTGCAACACCGTATCCAGCAGGTCTTCCCATGTTTGGCGATGAAAAAATACGCCCGTTTTATTTGGCACAACGGTTTCAAGCGCGCCGCCTTTTGCAAGCGCAATCACGGGCCGGCCGGCGGCCATGGATTCAATCGGTGTAATGCCAAAATCTTCCACTTGCGGATGGATGAATGCCTGCGCGCGCGCGAGAAGCACGGCTTTTTCCGTATCCGTAATTTTTCCCAGAAATTCAATGTTTGGCCGCGCCATCTCACGAAGCCGCGCAAGTTCCGGGCCGGTGCCAAAAATTTTGAGCGGCCATTTGAGGCGATTAAAAACTCTAATCACAAGATCAAATTTTTTATACGGCACGAGCCGTCCGCCGGTGACAAAATAATTCTCTATGGTGGGCGCGATGGAGAAATAATCCAGCGCAACCGGCGGGTAGATGACCGTGCTTTCACGGCGATAGTATTTCCAAATGCGCGCCGCAACCGTGTGCGAATTGGCCACAAAATGATCCACACGCGTGGTGGATAATTGATCCCAAAGCCGAAGCCGGCTGACCACCGGCGGGATCACCAATTTTTTGATGAGTGTGTTGTAGGGTAGATTTTCCACATATTCATGCGTGTCAGTCCAGAGATATCGAGTAGGTGTGTGGCAGTAGCAGATGTGGAGCGTATCGGGGCGTGTGATGATTCCTTTGGCAAACGAGCTGGCCGATGAGATGACCACGTCAAAATCTGAAAGATCGTGGCGTTCGGTGGCCATCGGCAGAAACGGCAAGTACCACTGGTAATGCGTTTTGCCAAACGGCAGTTTTTGAATGAAGCTGGTGCGAATGTCTTTTCCTTCAAAGGTGCCGGCGAAATTTTTTTTATTATAAAACCAGACGTAGGTTGGCGCGTCCGGCCACATCGTTTGTAATGCCAAAAGTACACGTTCTGCCCCTCCATCTTGAGACAGGTAATCGTGGATAAGGGCAACTTTCATATACGTTACAGCGCTTTGCGTTTTCTTGTCAGGATAAAAGGTGTTTTGAGTAGAATGATCGCATCCATGAGGAGCGACCAATGTTCCATATAGAAGGTGTCAAGTCGGATTTCTTCTTCAAACGAGAGATCAGATCGGCCGGAAATTTGCGCAAGACCCGTGATGCCCGGACGGATATCGTGGACGGCTTTGTGGTGGCGTTCATACTGCTCCACTTCGCGCGGTTGATGCGGCCGCGGCCCCATCAAGCTCATACTGCCACCGAGCACATTAAAAAGCTGCGGGAGTTCATCAATGCTTGACCAGCGGAGGAAACGGCCAACCGCGGTGACGCGCGGGTCATTTTTAATTTTATAGAGCGGCCCCTCTTTCGTATTTTTTTGTTTGATGAGTTGTTGCTCAAATTCCAGCGCCTCCTTGGAATTTTTAAACTGCGAACCGATGCAATATTTTTGGTGCATCGTGCGAAATTTTAACGTATCAAAGGTGACGCCTTTATACCCCACGCGTTCATTGCGATAGAACACGGGGCTGCCGGTTTCAATGAGCACCGCAATCGCGCTGATGAGAAGAAAGGGGCTTGCGATGATAAGGAAGATGAGACCGAGAAGTACATCAACTACACGTTTAGTGACGCGGCCCCAGCCATCAAGCCGCGTCCGCTTCATTTCAATAATGGGAATACCGGCGATGGATGATACATCCATGTTGACCACATAGGTAGAGAAAAGGTCGGCGGAATATTTGAAGGTGATATGGCGTTCGGTGCAAAATTCAACAATATCCAGCACCTCTTCTTCGCGCGCTTTTGGATTGGTAAAGATGATTTCGTCAACACGTTCTTTGGCGTGGTGCTCTTCAATTTCTTGCTGGGTGTGTTTGGTAAACCGCGGATAGTGGGCGCGCACGTGATATCCTAAACCCTTCCGCGTAACGAGCACCTTGCGAATAACATCGCTGACATTTTCTGAACCGATAATGATGACTTTTTTGGTGGCGATATTGGCGCGATAGAGGATGCTGCGCACAAGACGCATGGCGATACGGCCGGCGCTGACGAGGACAACTGCCAAGACCGATGCGGCGAGCACGATGAAGCGCGATTGGAAAAATTCACCGCGGAAAAAGATGAAGATAGTGACGGCGGCAAGACCCGCGGCGCAGGCGAGCACAATGCGCGAGAGATCGTCGGCCAGTTTACGGTTTGGATCAGGGCGGTACAAGCCGGCCATCGCAAAAATGATAATCCATCCAAGCGCTGCCACCATGACCATGCTTAGATAGGCGGTTTGTTCAAAGACAAATTGCGGCGCACGGAGCGCCGTGAAAAAAGGAGTGAAGCGAACCAGGTAGGCGGTAACCCCTGCCATGACAAGGAGCACAAAATCCAGCGGGAGCTGGATGAACATAAAAATAAGTTCGGATCGCTTCATAGGTTGTGATTATTATCAGCGTTCGCCTTTTATTGTAGCTCCGCGCTTCTCAGTTGACAAGGGCGCCTGCGCGTGCTATACTGAAAACGTGCTCATTCAAGATGGTTGCCCGTTTATGCCGCCCTGTTGGACGGCAGTGAATGGGAGGAAAGTCCGAACACTCTATGACAACGCAGGTCACATTGACAGTCCCCGCGTTGACTCGTAGAAGCAGGTAGTGGGTAACGCCCACCCTTTGCATGGCAACATGCAGAGCGGGATAGTGCCACAGAGACGATACTAATCCCGATTCGTCGGGATCAAAGGTGAAACGTGTTCTGATATATAAGACGATAGAAGGAATTCCTTGTTTTATGTTACAGAACTCGGCTCCGTGTAAGCGGATGCCGTGGCAAACCCTGCCTGGTGCAAGTGCAGCGCTTGTCCGTCTTTGGCGGATTCGCGAAAAGTTAGCACGCATAGAACTGCGGGAGCAATCCCGTGGTCAAGAGTGATAACCATCACCCATTGTCTGGGAACAGAATTCGGCTTATTGAATGGGCGCCGTAAGATCCGCCGCACGGCGGATTTTATGTTGACGAGTTTTTGATTGTGTGGTACGCTGTTGGCTGGCCTCTTGACGAATCGTGGTAAGAAAAAGAGCGTTTTGGCGTCATAGCTTTATGCAAGATTTAGCAAAAAAAGAGCGAGATTTCCTTGCCGCGTACGATGAGTACGCGCGGCTCGTATACCGTCATGTGCGCCTCCGGGTAGGACGCACGGAGGATGCGGAGGATATTACGGCGCAGACATTCATGAAGACGTGGGAGTATCTCTCACTCGGTAAGCACATTCTTCGCATGAAGCCGTTTTTGTTCCGCGTGGTCAACAATCTCATTATTGATTGGTACCGCGCTAAAAATACGACGCCGCTTCCGCTTGAAGAGATTGAAGATGAAAATGCGGTGCAGGCGGTTGATGCGCGTTTGGATGACATCCTTGACGCGCGCACATCCGTTGAAGCATTGGAGCGCGCGCTTAATCTCTTGGAGCCGGCGTATCGTGATGTGCTGGTGTTGGCTCACGTTGAGGGACAGAGCGTGCGTGAAATAGCCAAGAAACTTTCGGTGAGCGAAAATGTTGTCTATGTGCGGATGCACCGAGGGCGCAAGAAATTACTTGAATTAGTACAAGGTGTATGAAATCTTTGTGGCAACAATTGAATGAATCTGAATGGACATCAATTCAGCACGAGCGTGTCCGCGCGCGGTTGGTACGCCATATGCAGATGGTATCGGTAGCCAAAGCGCCACCGGTTGTACGGTGGTTTTCGCTTCCGCGGTGGACGCCAGCCGTGGCCGCGGTAGTTTTGGTTGCCGTGTTGGGTGGTAGCGGCACCGCCGTTGCATTTGCCACCGACAGCAAACCGTATGAATCGTTGTATCCGGTGCGCGTGATTACAGAACGGGTGCGCGCTCGGTTAGCGCGGACACCTGCGCGACGCGCGGAACTCGCAGTCGCGTTTTCTGAAAATCGTTTGGCTGAATTGCGTGATTTGGCCGAGGCGCAAGCCGCATCTGAAGGACGCGCGCGCGCAACCATTGAGATACCGGGTGATGTGCGCCTCGCCGCCTTCCGACGTAGCGGTGCGGCCGTGAAAACATTTTCAAAGATGGCGGAAAAACATATTAAGCGATTGCGCAAAACCGGAGAAGCGGCGCGGGCTGATGAGCTCTCAACCGAGTTGGACGCGGTGCTTGATGCGTCGCTTGGTATTCTATTGAGTGTGGAAGTTAGCGCGCCAGCAGAAGAACCGGTGCGTGCTGTTGTCGCCAAAACAAAACAGGAGATCAGTTCGCTTGAAAGCGCAGTTGAGGTTGGGATAAATCAGGAAGAGGTGAAAATGTTGGAGAAGATTGCCGCGATGTCGTCTACGTCTATGCTGAATGCCGATGGCGCAAAAAAAGATACTAAGACGGGAACGAAAGAACGTGCAGAACACAAAATTGATGTGGCGCGCCGGGCGCTTGATAAAATGGAAACGCGTTTAAAGGAACAACGCGAACAGTATGGCGAGGAGTCCGTTGAGTTTGTGATATCGGCGTTTGATCGCGCAAAGGCGGCGGTGGAAAAGGCGGCATCGCTGTATGAGGCCAGTGACTATGAACAGGCGTTTGAGGTGGCGAAGGATGCGGCTCGCATAGCCGCGCACCTTAAGGTATACGCGCCGATTGCCGGTAAACGTTCAAAAGTGCAGATGACCGACGACAACCAATTGCGTCTTCACATCCTGCCCGCCTATAAAGATGATTTCAAACCGAAAGAGCAGAAAGACGAAAAACGATAAAAGCCCCACGCGGGGCTTTTATGATATTAGACATGAGCGGACTCCTATTTTTTTTCGCACCACCGCGATGGTTTTTTGCGTTATCTGATTCGCGCGTTTTGCGCCAATGGCGAGGTGTTTTTCAAGGGAGGATTTCTGTTGTAATAATTTTTTTCGGCGCGCGCGGAATTCGGCAAAGTGACCGGCAATGGCGCGCGCCAGTGTTTCTTTTAATTCACGATAGGCAATGGGCGCTTTTGTGAAATGCAGATTTTCTTTTTTGGTGCCGAATGTTTCAAGCAGTTTCAGGAGGTTGTAGGCACCGATGGCTCCTTCAGATAATGTTTCCGTGGTGGTAAGTTTCCACTGACCTTTGGTATACGCAACGGGAATGACGCCGGTTGATTCAGTGACTGCTTTCGCGATTTTTTCCAAGATGGCGAGCGGTTCATCGGCAAGTCCGATGACATTTTTTTCACCGAGTGATTTACTCATTTTTTGCATCGGGGAGGTGAGCGACATCACGCGCGGGGTTGGCGTAAGCAGGGCTTTTGGTTCAGCAAACGTTTTGCCGTAGCGATTGTTGAACCATCGCGCGATATTCCGCGTGAGTTCCAAATGTTGCACCTGATCCTCGCCAACCGGCACGGTGGTACCTTGGTAAATGACGATGTCCGCCGCCTGAAGCACCGGATAGGTTAAGAGTCCGGCGTTGATATTTTCCGTTTGTCGCGATGCTTTATCTTTGTATTGCGTCATGCGTTCAAGTTCAGCGATGGGGGTGACGCAATTCAAAATCCACGCGAGTTCCGTGTGTGCGGGAACATGAGATTGCACAAAGAGAGTAGATTTTTTGGGGTCAATGCCGAGCGCCAAAAGTTCTGCGGCAAGTGTGAGCGTGTTTTCCCGCAGTTCCTTTGCTGGTTTTCCTTGCGTTAGCGCATGAAGATCAGCAATAAAAAAATAGCAGTGGTATTTAGAATTTTTTTGCAGATCCAGCCAGTACCGCAGCGCGCCCAAATAATTTCCAATATGGAGCGGCCCTGATGGCTGAATGCCGGAGACGACGATGTTGGACATACGAGCATTATACCTCAATCACCACCGGCAACACCATGGGGCGTTTGCGAGTTTTTTGGAAGACAAACGTTCCCACCTCATCGCGGATTTTATTTTTGATGAAGTTAGGATCAGGCACTGCCTTGGGATCATGGCTCATAGCAATTTTGCGCACGCGGTGCCGCAGATCCTCAATCAACTGCTTGTTTTCTTTGAGATAGATGAATCCGCGCGAAATGAGATCAGGATTTTGCACGAGCGCGCCGGTTTTGTTATTGATGGTGAGAATAACCACAATCATACCTTCTTCCGCAAGAACCTGGCGATCGCGGAGCACGATGTGCGATTCATCAGAGACGCCGAGGCCATCAACAAACACATAATCCGCCGGGATCATTTTTTCCGTCAAAACGCCGTTACCGTCCGCGTCAAATTCCATCACCTGGCCGTTGTCCGGAACAAACACATGTTCGCGCGACCACCCAAGCGAGTACGCCACATCCGCATTTTCACGCAACAGGAAATGGTTTCCTTCAATCGGCACATAATACTTTGGCTGGAAGAGCGACAGCATGAGTTTCAAGTCCTCTTTTTTGCCATGGCCGCCCGCGTGCACGTCCATCATTTCGTAGTTGATAACACGCGCTTCTTTGCGATAGAGCGTGTCCATCAGCCGTTGCACCGTGCGTTCATTGCCGGGCACGACCGATGACGAAAAGATGACCGTGTCGCTTTTGCGCACTTTGATGGAACGATGTTCGCCGGAGGCAATGCGCATAAGCGCGGCGCGCGATTCGCCTTGCGCGCCGGTGCAGACAATCACAATTTTATTGTCTTCATAGTCGTCAATGGCTTCAACAGGCACGAACGTTTCTTTCTTGGCTTGAATGAAACCGATTTCGCGCGCGATTTCCACATTGGTTTTCATGCTGAACCCCTCAACCGCCACATGTTTGCCGTAGTGTTCCGCAAGTTCAATAATCTGCCGGACGCGCGACAAGAGTGACGCAAAGGTGCCGATGATGAGACGGCCGGGCGCTTTTTCAATGATGCGATCAAGCACTTCGCCGATTTCTTTTTCCGACACCTGATGGCCCGGACGATTGGCGTTCGTGGAATCGCCCATCAAGCAGAGCACGCCCTGCCGTCCGATAGCGGCGATTTTTTGTAAATCCGCCGGCGCTTCGCCCACCGGGTGAAAGTCAAATTTCCAGTCGCCGGTATGCACCACGGTGCCAATTGGTGTTTCAACCACAATGCCCACCGAATCCGGAATGTTGTGGTTGATATGAAAAAATGACACCTTAAATTTTCCCAGTTGCAAGCTGTCGTCCACGCCGGTTACCTGCACTTTGAGCGCTTCGGTGCGGAAATCCGCTTGGCGTTTTTTGATGATTGCTGCGGATGTTGGCAAAGCATAGATAGTTGGATTGCCAATGATAGGAATGGTGTGCGGGATGGCGCCAATGTGATCGTAGTGACCATGGGTGATAATCACCCCGCGGATTTTCCGCTCTTTCCCGCGGAGATATGACATGTTTGGCACGATGTAATCAATGCCGGGCATGTCTTCTTCCGGGAATTGGAGCCCCATGTCAATTAAGATGATATCATCCTTGTATTCAAGGAGTGTGCAGTTGCGACCCACCTCTTCGCAACCGCCGAGCACCATGATGCGGAGTATATCATCGCCCGCGGTTTTTTCACCGGTGCTGGTGATTACACGCGCGCGATCCGCCGGCTGGCGAAGTGGCGCGCGTTCGCGTCCGCGCTCGCGTGAAAAGGGGCGATTCCCGCGTGGGCGCCTTCCTGTTCGTTCAGTTCGTTCTTTTGTTGGACTCATACAGAGATTGTTGTGGCGCGCCGTCCGCAAGCTGGCGGAGTAACGCAACCAAAAAATTAATAATGAAGAAGTAAACTTGGTGCCGCGGGAGAGATTTGAACTCTCACTCTCTTGCGAGAACTAGGCTCTGAACCTAGTGTGTCTACCGGTTTCACCACCGCGGCCGGCGATGTTGTTATTTTCGCCGCCAAACCCGCTTCGTTTTTATATAGCGTTCCTCAATGTCATTGAAGCGATCAGCTGATGACAAGATGCGCGCTATGGTGATTCCTTTTATCTGATTGGCCACCGCGTAGGTATACGTGGGCGCGTACAGGAACACCGCCGGATATTCTTGTTTTAAGAGTTCTTGGAATGCGCGATATTTTTGCGCGCGTATCGTTTCGTCCGCGGAAACACGCGCTTCTTCCAGAAGCATATCCGCTTTGCGATTAACGAAATTGGCAAGATTAAGTCCCGGATGATCAACCTGTGACGAGTGCCAGAACGGGAACGGATCAGGATCAGCGCCGATGATTTCACCGTAGAGAAGGATGTCATACGCGCGCGGCCGGAGCACGGACGTGGTAATATCGCGCGCGGCCGCGACGCGTACTTGTGCTGAAACACCAACCTCACGCCATGCCGCCGCCGCTTTTTCAGTCACGAGCGCGAGCTCTTCATCGCTCACCGTGGTAATGGTGAGTATGAGCGGCGTGTCGCCTTTTGCGCGAAACACGGTTTGCGCGATTGGCATCTCTCCCGTGAGCCGCTCATCTATCTGTTTTTGTATAACCGCGTCATCTGTGGTGCTGGAAGTATCCGTGTCCAGTGTATCAGGTTTTGATTCTTGCGCCAATTTTCGTTCTTCATCACGCACCTTTTCTAATTCTTTGCGCAACAATTTGGTGCGTAGCGCGATGTAGTCCTCCCGATTAATTTCTTTCCAGCCCGCGGCCGATAACAATTCTTTTGCTCGTTCACGGTTCACGCCATTTTTATGGAATACCGGATCATATCCCACAAAACCCTCAAGAATGGGTGAGCTAATCACCGTGCCTTCGCCACGCAAAACATCGTGCAAAATTTGTTGTTTGTCAATGGCAAGTCCAAGCGCCTGGCGCACCTCTTTTGTTTTGAGCGCCGTTGCCTGGCGTGGATTGAAGAAGAGCGCGGTGTAGCGCGGCAACTGCAAAGTGTAGAGTTCCATATATTTCCGTTCCACGCGCTCCCTGAATTGTTTGGGAACAAAATGAAGACCATCCACCTGCTGACTACGAATGTCTTGCACGGCAAGATCAAATGAGGGATAGAATTTAAACTGCACCTCATCAAGATACGGGGGGCGGCGGTAAAATTGTTCGTGACGAACAACGGTCAGACGTTGTGCCATGCCTGATTCGCCACGAATCAACTCTTTGAACTTGAATGGTCCTGATCCAATGGGGCGCGTGTTGTACGGAGAGAGCCGTGCGTTACGCGGATCAATGTTGCCCCAAATATGTTCAGGAATGATGCCAACGGTGAGCGCGGAAAGGAATGGCGCAAACGGTTTTTCAAGAACGAATTTGACGGTTCGCGCGTCAACTTGGGAGACGGTGACGCCCTGGAAACTCACCCGAAGCGGACTGCCATATGCCGCGTCTTGGATGGCGGCAAACGTGAACAGAATATCGTTAATGCCGAGCGGTTCATTGTCATGCCACACTGCGTTTGTTCGGATGGTAAAGAGATATTCGGTTTGTTTATCATTGATGGTAAAAGATTCCGCAAGATCAGGAACCAAAGTTCCTTTTTCATCATACCGAAGCAGGCCGGAGAAGATGATGCGGGTCAAATCCGCGTCCACTTCATTTGAGGGTGTGTAGAGCGGATTGATGAATTGCGGCGCGCCTACCACGGCTTCGCGATAGACGCCGCCATTTTTTGGCACCTCGGCGAGCAGAGAATCACCCGCTTTGAGGAGGAGCCCAAGCGCGGCGAACGCGGCAATCACGATTGCGCCGATAACCACGCGCTTTTCACGTACGGTAAGCACCCGACCGGCATGTCGTAATTGTTGCGCCGACGGCCACTTTTTTATTTTGAAGGCGGTGTGTACCTGTTTTGCGCCTCGAGAGAGAAGCGCAAAAATATTTTTTATTCTGCGAAGCAGAGAGCTTCCCATAATTTGAAAAGAAGTCACTTAGACAAAAAGCGACGTTAGCGCGATCCCGAAGAATAAGACCGAAAGAAGAATAGTGGCACGGAAGAGGATTTTATCAACGCCGCGTTTAGTGCTGTACACATTGCCGGTGCCGCCAAAGACGCCGCCCAGCCCCGCCCCCTTTTGCTGAAGTAAAATTGCTGTAATAAGCAAAATACTGATAAGTACTTGGAGTACGGTGAGAAGTGTTTTTACCATAGACCTGATCAGTATACCACGGCAGAGCGCAGGGGTCAAGCATATTCCATCAGGGATGTTTTGGTGGTATACTATCAGTATTATATGCGAGGAAGGGCACGCATCATTGGGGTTGTTATTTCTTTCGTTATTCTTTTTGGTATTTCCGGCACCGCGTTTTCGGCAACGGAAAAAAGCTGCCGCGACGATTCAGCGCAAGCGAAATGCAACGAGGTGTGCTGGTTGTACGCGGATTGTCGGCGTGAGGGCGGTTCATGGGAACAGACCGATGAGGCGGCACGCATGTGTGGTGCGGCGGCAGAAGGATGGGGCTATTGTTTTGTGCCGGCGCGGAGCGAGGTGATCGCGGTACCGTTTTTTGGTGGGCAGGATGTTTCAAACGCCTGGCGGTACGCGCGTGCTATTTATCTACTCGTGTTGAGTATTGGCGGATTGGTGGGATTACTCGGGCTTTTGCACGCCGGTTTCTTGTCGATTATTGCGCACGGCCATCGTGGTGATATGACGCGGGCAAAAGAGTATATGTTGCGTGTATCACTTGGCCTCCTGGTGCTGTTTGGTTCCTATACCTTACTCTCTCTTTTAAGTCCGGAGGCGATGCGCCTGGAGGAAGCGCGCAAGGTCTTTTTGCGAACCACAGAATCATCTTTGGGGCGGTAGTTTGGCGTGACACTTGCATATCTTGACACACTGTGGTATGCTTTTTTGCATGCCAAAAACTTCTTCGTCGGGAACGTCTCGTGATCACACCATGCTCCGCATTCGCGGCGCTCGTGAACACAATCTCAAGAACGTTTCCCTTGATATTCCAAAAAATAAATTGGTCGTGATTACCGGATTGTCCGGTTCCGGAAAATCCAGTTTGGCGTTTGATACCATCTACGCCGAGGGGCAGCGCCGGTATGCGGAATCATTGTCAGCGTACGCGCGTCAATTTATGGAGATGCGCGACAAGCCCGATGTTGATGAGATGGAGGGTTTGTCACCAACGGTTGCTATTGATCAGCGCACGGTTGCAAACAATCCGCGTTCCACGGTGGGAACCGTGACGGAGGTGTATGATTTGCTCCGTCTCTTGTTTTCTCGCATTGGCGTGCAACAGTGTCCGTTTTGCAATGTGCCGGTGCGTCGTTTTGCCGTGGGTGAAATTGTTGAGGAGATTCGCGCGCTTGGGCGCCGCGCCGCGGATTTGTATATTCTCGCGCCCTTTATGGATCAGGTACAGATGAAGCCGCGTGAGTTGTTGAATCAACTGGAGCGCACCGAGTGTGAGTCGGTGCGTGTCAATGGCGTGATCATGCCGTTAAAACAATTTGCCAAAGTTGCGAGCGCAACATCACGGTACACCGTTGAGCTTGTGGTAATACATTTGACCGATGTCAAACGGCAGGATGTGGCAAAAGCGGTTGATACGGCGCTTGAGTACGGCAATGGCGTGGTGACGGTGGTGAATATGCAGGATGGAGATGAACTAACATTTTCCACGCGCGCGCGATGTACGCGATGCAACCGGTCATTTGATCCCATTGAACCGCGATCGTTTAGTTTTAACAGCCCGTACGGCGCGTGTGCGCGGTGCACGGGGCTTGGCATTACGCTTGAAGTTGATGCGGAACTGGTGATCCCGAATCCTCGTTTGACCCTGGCCGAGGGCGCCATCCAGCCGTGGACGCGCATTACGGGCAGTAATGATAAATATCATCGTATTTTAGAGGTAGTTGCGGGTGAATACGGTTTTTCTGTGCACACACCGGTTCAGGAATTATCCAAGCAAGCCATGGATGTGGTGTTTTACGGCACCGACGGCCGCATGCACGATGTGGACGGCAAGCAGATGATTTTTGAGGGTGTCGTTCCTAACTTAACGCAACGTCACGCGGAAACGGATTCTGATTATGTGCGAAAAGAAATTGAACAGTACATGCGTGAACAGGTGTGTCCCATTTGTGGGGGGAAGCGTTTGAAACAGGAAGCGCTGGCGGTTACGGTGTGGGGTCAATCCATTGCGGATGTGGTGCAGATGGCCATTGAAGAGGCGGTTGAATTTTTTGAAACAAAAGAGAAAAAAATGGAACTGTCGCGCGGGGATGAGCTGATTGCGCGCACGGTTGTAAAAGAGATGTTGGTGCGCTTGCGTGATTTGGCGCAAGTTGGTTTGGGGTATGTGCAGATTGATCGTTCAGTGTCAACGCTCTCCGGCGGTGAGGCACAGCGCGTGCGCCTCTCCACGCAATTGTCTACGGGTTTGACGGGCGTTATCTACATTTTAGATGAGCCATCTATTGGTTTGCATCCGGCGGATAATCAAAAACTCATTGATACCATG
>CAZWRL010000018.1:0-15511 GCA_964636345.1 uncultured Gammaproteobacteria bacterium
ATCCTTGAAGACACAGATTTTTCGCTCGCGCTCGCGCGCGCCGGCGCCACGCTGTGGTACATTGGTTCATATGGCATGACGCATCGGCCGGGAAGCGTGGGCGGGGTACGCATAGATGTGCCGCAAGAGAAATACGCGTATTACTGGCGCCACAAACGTTTTTTGGTGCGTAAGTGGTGCGGAACGTGGGCGCAGGCCACCGCGTTTCCGCTGGTGTTTTTAGAAAGTATCGTTCTCTCGCTGGCGCAGAGAAAATGGTTAGTGTGGGTTATGGTTGGCGCATGGTTTGGAAAACAACCGCCGCGTCTTCCACAGTCCGGTTTACGTATCGCCGCGCCGCAATCTGGAATCAATCCCGCTTCAACGCTCGGGGGAGAGGTGTATGACGCCACCGTGCTTAAAGAAATTGCCCGGCACGTTGACGTTGAGATTATTCTTCCGAGCAATAAACCATTCAGCGACGGTGGCGCAAGGTGGCACGTCCGGATGATGCCGGCCATAAAGAACGCCGTGAGTTATTACATTAATATCTATCGGGCGCTTTGCAAAAGTTATCGCGCTCATCCTTTTTCGGTCGTGCGCGTTCATTCGCCGTACCTTACCGCCATTCCCGTTTTGCTTTTTGCGCGCCGGCACAAAATCGTGAAAACGTTTGCCAGTTATTTGCACATGGAAGAGGATTTTTTGTCGCGTATGATTTCTCGGGTGGTCGTCAAAAGATGGGACGCCATCGGCGTGATAAGCACCGCGTCAAAGAATGAGTTGGTTTCTTTATACGGCGCCGACCCGACAAAGATGGTGGTGACGTATCCGGGCGTGGACGATGCGTATTTTGCGCCGATGCCGCCGGAGCGTTTGCAGGATTTTAAGGAGGCGCGCGGACTGACGAATCGGTTTGTGATACTGCACCTCGGCAGTTTAATAGCGCGGAAGAATGTCGCGTTTCTTGTTGATGTTATCGCGGCATTGCCCCCGCGCGCGGTGTTGGTGATTGCCGGTCACGGACCGGAGCGGAGCCGGTTAGAACGACAGGTCGCGCAGATCGGATGCGCTGACCGTGTGTGCTTTCCGGGACGCGTGTCAGAGGAGGATAAAATGATGTGGATGCGCGCCGCCGATGTTTTTGCTTTGGCATCGCGTAAAGAGGGGTTCGGCATGGTGGTAGCGCAAGCCGGAGCATGCGGAACTCCGGGGATCGTATCGGATGCCTATTCGTTGCCCGAGGTGGTAGCAGATGGTTACACCGGCGCGGTGCGGCCGCTGGAGGTTGACGCGTGGCGCGCTACGCTCACGATGTGGATGGATGATCCGGCGTTGGTGCAACGTCTTGGGGCGCAGGCGCGCGCGCATGTGCGCGAGCGCTTTAGCTGGAAAGAGGCGGCAGCCGCACAGGTGCGGCATGTGCACGCAATGGTGAACGAGGGTAGTAACACACGCGCATGAATATACTTTTTTTAAATGAATACGCGCACCCCTTTGTAGCCGGTGGCGCTGAAGAATCAACCATGCAACTGGCGCGGGCGCTTGTAGAGCGCGGTCATATCGTGACCATCCTGACTCCCAATTATGGCGCCGCGCCTTTTCAGATGATTGATAAGGTGCGTGTTGAGCGTTACGCGTTCCCAAAACGCGGAAACAAAGAGCGAAAAACTATCGGTGGGTGGTGGCACACCTCCCTTTTTTGGTGGTGCTACAGCACACTCCATACGGTTATGGCTGTGCGTCGGCTTGCGCCGGATTTGATTCATATTCACGGAAAATTCAGCATACCCGCCGGCGTGATTGCCGGACGCATTTTTGGCGTGCCGACTGTTTATACGGCGCGGGATTATCGCGCGCTGTGTAATTATGGTATCTGCATTTCAGAGCATGAGGATTTTCATCGTTGTACTTTTGGAGAATACTGGCGGTGGGAGTTTCCGCGGTATATGCGAATGTATACCAGCGGTAGCGCCATGGCATGGGCAAAAAACATCGTGTTTGCTCTGCGCGGCCGCGTGTGGTCGCGCCTGCTCTATTATTTCACGTGCCGCGTGGATACGGTGGTGTGTGTGAGCCGTGCCGTGGAGCGGATTTATCAGGCGAATGGTGTTACCAAAACGACGCCGATTTATAATATCCAATCGTCGCTCGTTACTCCTAAAAACGACGATCATGGTTTTAGAGAGTATCAAAGAACGGAGGTGTTATATGTGGGGAAATTGTCGCCCGGCAAAGGCGCGGGATTGTTGCCTGCGGCCGTTGCCAGCACCGTAGCGCGGAATCCGGCGATCCGGTGGACGATCTATACAAATGGCGGTGTGTTGCGCGCGACGGTTGAAAAAACGCTTTCGCCGTTCGTGGCGGCCGGACGGGTTGCCATTCGGCCATACGTGCCGCACGAGGAACTCGTGGCGCATATCGGGCGCGCTGCCGTGGTGTGCATTCCGTCGGTGTGGCATGAGCCCCTGACACGGCTTGCGCTTGAGGCGCTTCAGTCCGGAACGCCGGTGGTCATTACGGATCGCGGCGGTTCTCGTGAGGTCGTTGAGGACAAAGTAACCGGGCGTCTCGTGCCTGTTGACGCAGGCGCGATTGCCGATGCGATCGTTGATGTGGCGGCGAATAACGGCGCGTATCGCGCGCGCATCCAAGAAAAGCAAGAAAGTTTCACGAACACATTTTGTGTTCAACCAATTGAGCAACACCAGGCATTGTATGAGCGTATGGCGGTAAATCGCGCGTCCAAACGAACGCTCGGGGTTATCTTGCCGCCCGGTGGTTCATTGCGCGTTTTGGACGAGCATGGCCAGAAATCTCGATACCTGATGTATCTGAAGCAGTATGCCCAGCATTTTGATCGGGTGTTTTTGTTTAGTTATGAGCCCGAGAGTGGAACCGGCTTGCCTGACCGCGTTACGCTTATTGCACCCGAGCGAGCGATATCAAAACGCTGGTATATGTTCTGGTTGCCGATTGCCAAGCGTCAGTATATAAAACAGTGTTCAGTGTTGCGGGTGATGCAAATGGACGGATGCATTCCGGCCGTGCTTGCCCACTGGTTGTATCGCGTGCCGTTTGTCGCAACGTTCGGTTACAAATATTCCGAGTTTGCGCTTGTAGAGAACCGGCAGGTGTTTTCCAGAATTATGCGATGGATTGAGGCGCTGGGAGTACGGACGGCAACCACTATTATTTTTACTACCGAGGAGTTGCGAACCTATCTTCTCAAGCGATTTGGGCCGTGGATTGGTCCAAAATTATTGCCGATTCCCAATGGTGTTGATACGCGGCAGTTTTCTGAAGGTTATGATCGCGATCCGCATACCCTGCTTTTCGTCGGGCGTTTGGAAGAGCAAAAAAATTTGTTTGCCCTGCTTGAGGCCGTCGTGGAATTGCCGGAGCGCGATTCATTGCGTTTGGTCTGGATAGGACGCGGAAGTTTGGAGAATGCGCTGCGGCAGCGCGCGCGTGAATTGGGGGTATCGCTTGCCATTATTGCGCGGGTTGATAACGCGGATTTGCCGCCCTATTATCAAAAAGCCGGCGTGTTCACGCTGGTGTCTCATATTGAGGGAATGCCCAAAGCGCTTATTGAAGCGATGAGCGCCGGTTGCGCATGCGTGGTATCGGATTGCGACGGAAATAGGGTGCTCATTGAGAATGAGCTAACGGGTCTTGTGGTGGGAACAGACGCAGAGTCAATCGCGAAGGGTCTCGCGCGTGTGCTGGCAGACCCCGCGCTCCGCAGTCGTTTGGGCAACGCGGCGCGAGAAAAAGTCATGGCGCAGTATGATTTGCGCCAGTTGCTTGAAAGAGAAACGGAGCATCTTTTAGAGATGAAAGATCGCGGGCCAACACTTCTGCGCAGATTGTTTATCAAGCCATTTGTTTTTTTAATGAAATACTCAAAGCGTGGTTCCGGTTTCTCTTGTCGTATAACCAAGTGGACGGGAAAGTCGCAAGAGCGGATTCATCCCAAACACCTGTTCCCCGTTGAAACTCCGTGGTACACCGCGCACATCACTCCCGGGTCAGTCGTTCTTGATGTTGGTTGCTCTGCTGGAGATATTACCAGACGCGTTGCTTCCGTGGCGGCCTCGGTGGATGGATTTGATTATGATGAGGAAAAGATTCAGCAGGCGCGCCGCCTCACTGCGGAACAAGGTATCATGAACGCGCGATTCACGCATGCCAGCGCGGTAGAACGATGGCCATATCCGGATGCTTCATTTGATCATGTTCTGCTTCTTGATGTTTTGGAGCATGTGTATTCGCGTGGCGAGCTGATGGAAGAGTGTGCGCGGGTGTTGAAACCCGGCGGGACGGTGCTCTTGGCGCTTCCTCATTCACATACACGCTGGAAGAAGCTCCAACGGTCGGTTGGATTGCGTTCAGAAACCGACCCCGACCATAAAATTGAGTACACCAAAGAGCAGATTTTAACCCTCTGCGCGAGGCATAAGCTCTCGGTTGCAAAAATAGAGGGTATCGGGTACGATACATGGCTTGCGGGTATTTTTGACAGCACAGGCGCGGTGTTTCCTTCGGTGTATCGCGCTACCGCACGCTGGATAAAACGCCAGTTGGAGCGGTATCCGGAGGATACGATTGGATATCGCGTTGTGGCGGTAAAGGGGCATGCAAGTATGGAACACACTGCTAAAAAAGCATTGATAACCGGTATCGGCGGACAGGATGGTTTTTATATGGCCGAATTGCTTTTAGAGAAGGGCTACGAGGTGCATGGCGTTATTCGGCACGCGACCAGCACCGGCGCGGATCGCATGGAGCAATTACGAGCCGAGTTGCCGCACGGGTCAAGTAGTTTTTTGCATTTATATTATGCCGACCTATCTGATGCCAGCAGTTTGAGCACATTGCTTGAGAAAATAAAACCCGATGAGTTATATAATTTTGCGGCGCATAGTCAGGTTCGCGTGAGCTTTGACATTCCCGAATACACGTGTAACATTACGGGACTGGGGGCGGTGCGTATTTTTGAGGCCGTTCACCAGTCAGGTTTCCCCACGCGGGTGTATCAAGCCGGGTCGTCGGAAATGTTCGGCAAGGCGCGCGTAACGCCACAAACGGAAGAAACGCCATTTTATCCGCGCTCGCCCTACGCGTACGCCAAGGCGCTTGCGCATTTTGCCGCGGTGAATTATCGTGAAAGTTACGGCATGTTTGTGTGTAACGGAATTTTGTTTAATCACGAGTCCCCGCGGCGAGGAGAAATGTTTGTCACGAGGAAAATCACCAAGACCTTGGCGCGTATCGCGGCTGGCGCCGACCAAATTCTGTATCTAGGGAACCTAGGCGCGCAGCGCGATTGGGGATACGCGCCGGATTACGTGGACGCCATTTGGAACATGTTGCAACAAGACGCGCCGGGCGACTATCTGCTGGCCACGGGGGTAGCGCACAGCATACGGGATTTTGTTGAAGCGGCTTGCCGAGTTTTGCATTTTGATATACGGTGGGAGGGGCAGGGTGTGGAAGAGCGGGGCATTGACGCCGGCACCGGACGCGTGCTGGTGCGCGTGGACCCGAAATTCTTTCGTCCGGTTGAACCGGAGAAGCTCACGGGCGATGCGCGCAAGGCGCGCGCGCAGTTGGGCTGGGAGCCGCGCACCTCGTTTGATGAACTGGTCAGAATTATGGTAGAGGCCGATGTGGCGAAGTTAAAACATTCTCTATGAAGAAAGCGCTCATCACGGGTATCACCGGCCAAGACGGATCATACTTGGCGGATTTGTTACTGGAAAAAGGATATGAGGTGCATGGTCTGATGCGCCGTTCTTCCAGTTTTAACACCGACCGTCTTGAGCACATCTATCAGGACCCGCATGAGGTCAATCGCCGACTTTTTTTACATTATGGCGATCTGTCAGACGCAAGCAATTTGAGCCGTCTCATGGAAAAAATTGCGCCGGACGAAATTTATAATCTGGGAGCGCAAAGCCATGTGCGCGTGAGTTTTGATATGCCGGAATACACCGGCGATATCACCGGCCTCGGAACCTTGCGGCTTCTTGACACCATTCGCGCGTCCGGAATCAAAACGAAATTTTATCAAGCAAGTTCGTCCGAGATGTATGGAAAAGTGCGCGAGACGCCGCAGAACGAGACCACGCCGTTTTATCCGCGCTCGCCCTACGCGTGCGCAAAAGCGTTCGCTCATTTTATCGCCATCAACTATCGCGAGAGTTACGGCATGTTTATTTGCAACGGTATTATGTTTAATCACGAGTCGCCGCGCCGTGGCGAAACATTCGCGACCCGCAAGATAACACGCGGGCTTGCGCGCATTAAAGCCGGACTTGACCAAACGCTTTTTTTGGGCAACCTTGATGCGAAACGCGACTGGGGCTATGCCAAAGAATATGTGGAGGCCATGTGGCTCATGTTGCAACAGGAACAGCCGGATGATTACATTATTGCAACCGGAGAAAACCATACCATTCGTGAATTTGTGGAACGCGCGGCCGGCATGATTGGCTATGATATCGTGTGGGTAGGGAAGGGAATGGACGAGCGCGGCGTTGACCGCGTAACGGGCAGGACGCTCGTGCAGATTGATCCTCGGTATTTCCGTCCCGCGGAAGTGGACGCGTTGCAGGGCGATGCCAGCAAGGCAAAACGAGTTCTTGGTTTTGAACCGAAAACATCGTTTGAGGATTTAACGCGCATGATGCTGGAGCATGACCTCAAAAAATACGGTCTTTCACTTTCGTCACCGTCCTCTTCGTCACCCTCTGCCGTTTCCAATCAATCAGGCGCTCTCTCTCTAAATAGTGGAATGGGGAAAGACGCTAAAATTTACGTTGCGGGTCATCGCGGATTGGTTGGGTCTGCCATTGTGCGAAATTTGGAAAGCAAGGGATACACCAACATTGTAACGCGCACCCACGATGAGCTGAACCTCCGTGACGAGCGCGCGGTTGCGGCATTTTTTGAGCAGGAGAAGCCCGAATATGTGTTTCTTGCCGCGGCGCGTGTGGGCGGTATTGTTGCTAACCTTGAAGCCAAGGGGCAGATGTTTTATGACAACATGGCAATTGAGCTCAGTGTTATTCATCATGCGTGGAAGAACGGCGTGAAGAAATTGGTGTTTTTAGGGTCAAGTTGCATTTATCCAAAATTAGCGCCGCAGCCCATTAAAGAGGAATACCTGATGACCGGTCATCTTGAACCCACGAACGATGCTTACGCGGTCGCAAAAATTGCCGGCATTCAGATGTGCCGCGCGTATTATGAACAGTATGGATTCAAGTCAGTGTCAGTGATGCCGTGCAATCTGTTTGGCCCCGGCGACAATTTTGATTTGAAGACGTCGCATGTGCTTCCCGCGTTGTTGCGAAAAGTGGTGGAGGCAAAAGAGCGCGGTGACAAACAGATTGTTATGTGGGGAACCGGCACGCCACGGCGTGAGTTTTTGTATGTTGATGACGTGGCGGATGCGTGCGTGTTTTTGATGAACAGCTCGGCGGAGAACGAGATTTTTAATGTGGGAATGGGAGAAGATATCGCAATCAAAGATCTCCTGCATTTGATTTGTGAGGTTGTAGGTTACCAAGGCGAGATCGTGAGCGATCTCACAAAACCTGATGGCACGCCGCGGAAATTGTTGGATGTCGGCAAATTACGCGCGCTCGGTTGGCATCACATCACCTCGCTCCGCGAAGGCATTGAAAAGATGGCAACATTATATAAACAACAGGACGTATGAGTGATACTCAATTACCGTTTATTCCGCCCGCCAAGGTTTTCTTTCCCAAAGAAGATATTTGGACTATTCAAGAGGGAACGGCCACCATACTTGAAAGTGGGCGCCTTACGCTTGGCGAGTACATCAAAAATTTTGAACAGGATTTTGCGACGTACGTTGGCGCCGCGCACGCGATTGCCGTCAATAGCGGCACCTCTGCCATTGAAATGGTGTTGCGCGCGTTGCGTATTGGCGCCGGAGATTCTGTTGTCATTCCTACCAATACCTTTTTTGCCACGGCAGCCGCGGTGATTCACGCGGGCGCGACGCCCATTTTTGCGGATTGTGATGAAACACTCGCCTTGTCTCCTGAAACCGTGCGCGCTGCGCTCCGGCCTGACACGAAAGCGGTTATCGTGGTGCATATTGGCGGTTTTATCACCCCGCGCATTACCCAACTGGTGGAGCTTTGTCGCGAGCGCGGCATCTTTTTAATTGAAGACGCGGCTCACGCGCAGGGTAGTACTTTTAATGGTAAGCAGGCCGGAACGTTTGGGTATGCCGCCGCGTTTTCGTTTTATCCCACCAAAGTGATGACGAGCGCCGAGGGCGGAATGATTGTCACGAACGATCCGGAATTGGATCGGCTGGCGCGCGTGTTTCGCGATCAAGGCAAAAAAGATTTTTCCTCAAACCTCCACGTGGAACTGGGGTACAATTGGCGGCTTTCTGAAATTCACGCGCTGATTGGGCATGTGCAATTTAAACGACTCAATCAATTTATTGAGGCGCGCCGCGCGGTTGCGCAGATTTATGATACGGAGCTTGCCGGTATTCCGGGCGTGACGCCACTCCGCGAGGTAGCGGGAGTCATGTCAAATTATTATAAATATATTACGTTCGTTCCGGCGGGCACTGATCGCGTGGCGCTGAAAAAGCAATTAAAAGAAGAGCACGGTATTGGACTTGCGGGCGAGGTGTATGAGATTCCGCTTCATAAACAGCCGGTGTTTGAAGCGTATGCGCGCGGCACCGTGCTCCCCGTGGCAGAGCGATTATGCGCCGGACACATTTGTCTGCCCATGTCCGCGGTGCAAACGAGAGGTGAGGCGTTGCGAGTAACGCAGGCGCTCCGCACGGTATTTACGTCGCCATCCGCACCATCCGTGACACCCGTCCTCTCTTCAGCACCTTCAATGCCTATCATAACTGCAGCCAATACAGCGCCACAGAAACCGCAGAAAGTAGCGGTCATCGGTGGATCTGGATTTATTGGTTC
The DNA here is from genome assembly GCA_964636345.1 of uncultured Gammaproteobacteria bacterium. Taxonomy (GTDB): domain Bacteria; phylum Patescibacteriota; class Patescibacteriia; order Magasanikbacterales; family JBBTXJ01; genus JBBTXJ01. The sequence continues at coordinate 8,970 of CAZWRL010000018.1, forward strand.
ACATATTGTGGATGCCTTGTTGGATGCCCATCATAAAGTGACGGTTTTTGATCTTTTGGCGCCGCAACGCAGTGATGTGCGGTTTATCACCATGGATATTTTGAATCAGTCAAGTGTGAATGTGATGTTGACCGGTGGATTTGATGCCGTGTATATGCTCGCCGCCATCGCGAATGTGAACGATGTGTTCAACAATCCGGTTGAATCCTGCGATGTGAACATTCGCGCGGTGGTAAATGTGCTTGAAGCCGCGCGCAAAAATAAAATTTCGCGCGTGCTCCTTTCAAGCACCGTCTGGCTGTATGAAATGGTGGGCGCGCAACATGCTGACGCGGTAACGGAAGACGCGGCGCTGGAACCCGGCCGCGTGAATCATGTGTACACGGCAACCAAACTGGCGGCGGAACAGTATTGTATTGCGTATCAGAAATTATACGGGCAGAACTACACTATTTTGCGCTACGGCATTCCCTATGGGCCGTATGGGCGTCTCGGCACCGTGATTTATAATTTTGTGGCAAATGCGCTTGCCGGTAAACCGATTGTGATACAGGGCGATGGTTTGCAAGCCCGTAATTTCATCTTCGTGAAGGACTTGGCAGAGGGGAATGTGGCGGCGCTCAATCCCGCGGCGGCAAACCAGACGTATAATCTGGATGGCCTGCGGCCGGTTTCCATTAAAGAACTTGCCGAGATTGTGCAATCGTTTATTTCGGGTACAATTATTCAGTATGTTGAGGCGCGTCCGGGCGACTTTAAGGGATTTTCCGCATCATCGGAAAAAGCGTTGCGCGATTTGGGTTGGCGCGCGCATACGGACATCCGTGAGGGCATTCGTCAGTATATTGAGTGGGCCAAGAATGAAGCGATTTTGCAATGATGAACCTAAAAAGTTTTTTTAAAATATATCTTCGTAAACTCTTGCGGCTAGGCCGGACACGCAAGCCGTTTTACGATTTTTTTTACTACGATGGCGTACCGCACACCAAACACGCGCTTTTTGCGTATCGGGTGTTCGGCGTGTGGACGCAATCGCGGGTCGCGTGGAGCGCTATTGGTGATGTGCATGACATCTTGCGGGTATTATCAGAGCTTGGTTACCGTACTGATATTATTGATGCGGCAGATACGACGTTTGTTCCAACGAGGCGGTATGATTTGTACGTTGGTCATTATGGTAGCAATTTTGAACACATTGCGCCTCAGCTTCAGCCGGAAACCGTAACGGTTTTTTATCCCATGTATGCGTATTGGCGTTTCCAGAATACGGAGGAAGAAAAACGCCTAGCGGAAATTGCCGCACGTTATGGCACGATTCTTTCTGCTGAACGCAAGCTGTCTATCAACGATGATTATGCTGTCATGAACTCAGATGGCATGGTTGTCATGAGTAATCTCCGCGGTATGAAAACGTACTCGCGCGAGCGCATGATTTTTCCTATCAATAACGCGGGCTACGGTGATGAAAAATGCATGGATCTTTCAACCAAGGACTTCGCGGCGGCGCGAAATGGATTTCTTTTTATTGCCGGTTCCGGCAACGCGCACAAACGGCTTGATGTGATACTTGAAGCGTTTGCCGGCATGCCGGATAAACAACTCTATCTTTGCACAAAATTGGAAGATGATTTTAAAGCAGCTTTTGAAAAATATCTTTTTTACACGCCAAACATTCATTACATCGGGCACATTCGTCTTTACACGCCGGAGTTTTATGATCTGATGCGGAAATGTAATTATGTTGTTTACGGCAGTTGCAGTGAGGGGAGCCCGGGCGCGGTTATTGATGCCATGTTTCAAGGATTGATTCCGCTTGTCAGTCTCGGCTCCCATATTGATGTTGCGCCGCACGGGTTTGAAATTGAACCATTTACCGTAGAAGAGGTCGCGCGCGTAGTGCATGAAGTATCCGACCATGATACCGCGTGGGCGGAGGAGCGCAGTAGTGCCGTGCAAAATTATGCGAAAGATGTTTTTTCCATTGAACGGTATCGTGAGACACTCAAAAAACATATTCAGACCATTGAAAAAGAAAAAAGCGCCACTCGAGGAACCTTGAATTTTACGCAATAATTTTATCCACGATGCCGTATTCCACCGCTTTGTCCGCGGTCATGAAGAAGTCGCGATCCGTATCCCTTTCAATACGTTCCAACGGTTGACCCGTGTGTTTGACAAGGATTTTGTTGAGTTGATCTTTGATGCGCAAAATGCGTTCGGCGGAAATTTTAATATCGCTTGCCTGTCCTTCGGCGCCGCCCATCACTTGGTGAATCATCACTTCAGCGTTTGGCAGAATAAACCGTTTGCCCGCAGCGCCGGCGGCCAAGAGCGTCGCGCTCATCGACGCGGCAATGCCAATACAAATAGTTGACACCACCGGTTTAATGTACTGCATGGTGTCATAAATGGCCATGCCAGCCGTCACCGCGCCGCCGGGTGAATTGATGTACAGTTTGATATCGCGATCCGCGTCTTGGCTTTCCAAAAAGAGCAGTTGCGCAATCACGATATTGGCCACCGCATCGTCAATGTGTGATCCCAAAAAAATGATGCGGTCTTTTAACAGCCGAGAGTAAATATCATAGGCCCGTTCGCCGTAATTGGTTTTTTCAATAACCGTGGGGATGAGATATTGGTTTTTTGTTTCCGTAGTGGTCATAGGTTCAGTATAGGGTTACAAGGTGTTTTTTGTAAAGTTACGGCGCCATGCGCACGCCGCGCGCGGTTTCTTCAAGCCGTCCGGGAAGCATAAAGCCCGCGGCCTTTTTGTGTCCACCGCCGCCAAAACGTTTCGCAAGCGCGGCCACATCAACATCGTCGCGCGTGGTGCGCAAACTGCCCTTAATCTGTCCATCCGTTGTTTCCTTCAAAAAGAGCGTGTACGTTCCTTCGCCAAGATTATTAAGAAAATTAGAGATGCCGTTGACTTCGTTTTCCGCAAGTCCGTAGTGTTCGTAATCCTTTTGAAAGAGGTAGGTCACCACGGAATCATGGCGCGGTTGGTAATACAGCCGCGCAAGCGCGATGCCCCAGAGCTTCAAGAGCGCCACGGGTTTATTATTCTGCGTGTGCTCGCGGATAGTGTGGAGCCGGGCGCCGCGCGTGATCAAATCACTTGCCATATCCATGGCGGAGGCAGTGGTTGCCGCATTGGAGAAATGTTCGGTATCGGTCATAAGACCGGTCAAAAGACAGGTGGCGATGTCTTCGGTCAGCGGAAAGTTCACTGCCTTGAAAAATCCATAGATTACTTCCGTGGTTGCCGCGGCAGATGGATTGACGAGGTTAAAATCGCCAAAGTGTTCATTGCTTGCGTGGTGATCAATATTAATAATGGTGGGACGTGCGGGTCTAGTGGCAAGGGTGTCGGCCAAGCCCGCATACCGAAGATCGCCCGCGTCGCACACAATCATGGTGTTCACGGCAGGGTTCGTGAGTAACGTATGGTCGTTTTGTATTTCGTGGACGCCCGGAAGAAACGCAAGATTTTGCGAGATCGGCGTGGGACAAAACATAGCGGCTGGTATATGCGCGGCCTCAAGATAAAAACGGAGAGCGCACACGGAACTGACGCTATCGCCATCCGGGTTGGTGCCGGGAATCAGTACTACAAAACGCGCTTGCTTCAGATGCTGCGCGATGGCTTGTGCGGTTTCATCATTCATAGTGGTAGATTAGTATAGGATAGCAACCGTGAGCTGTCAATGGAATGGGAAAATTGGTATACTATACCTATGTTTTTGGAGCGGTTGGATATTTTTGGTTTTAAATCATTTGCCCAGAAGACGACCCTTGCGTTTTTGCCGCCTGACCGCGGTCGTTTTAGCATTACGGGGGTGGTGGGTCCCAATGGAAGCGGTAAGTCAAACACGGCAGACAGTATCCGGTGGGTGCTGGGCGAGCAATCAATGAAACTCCTTCGCGGTAAAAAAGGCGAGGACGTTATTTTTTCTGGTTCTGGAACTGCCACACGCAAAAGCGTGGCGGAGGTGACGCTGACATTTAATAATGAAGATCGCACGCTTGAGGATTTTGGCGCGCATATAGAAATAAGCCGTCGGTTGTATCGTTCCGGCGAAAGCGAATATCTCATTAACAAAGCGGCGGTTCGTTTGAATGATTTGGTATTGCTCTTGGCGCGCGCGCATGTGGGACAGCAAAGTTACAGCGTGATTGGACAGGGGATGGTGGATCGCGTGGTGGTGGCATCGCCGAGCGAACGCAAGGAATTTTTTGACGAGGCAACTGGCGTGCGTGAATTTCAGATTAAACGCGAGCAGACGCTTACCAAACTCACGCGCGCGCGCGAGAATATGCGCGAGGCTGATTTATTGGTTCGTGAAATTGAACCGCGCTTGAAAACGCTCCGGCGGCAGGCGACGCGCTTGGCGGAACGCGCGGAGGTGGAACGCGCGCTTATCGCGGTGCGCAAACAGTATTACGGCAAACGCTGGATTGATTTATCCATTGAGTTTGAACGCGTGAGCGGTGGTTTGAAGGCCTTAACCAAGAGTGAAGAGCAGGCCGAACGCGCTCGTGACGAACTGTTGCGCAAGATGCGCGCGCTTGAACAAACACAGGTTGACGCGCCGGCGCTTGAAAATGTGCAAAAAGAGTATGATGAGTTGCTGACCACGCGACAGAAATTACAAGAAAAATCGCTTCGGGTGCAGAGCGCGATTGCGATTGCCGAGGCGCGCGGGAAAAAAGCAATGCCGCGCGCGTTTATTGAGCCGGAAAGTTTGGTGGCTGATCTTGAGGCGCTTGAAAATGAACATCGCGCGCTGGCGACATCGGTTGAGCGGCGTGATGAGAGCGCTATCACTCGCGCGCTTGCGCGTCTTGGCACCGGCATTAAACAACTCCTGACACGCCTGCGCACCACACCCGCGGAAAAAGCAGAGGAATCGGCGCCGTCCACCGCGGGCGCGCAGAAAGAACTTGATGACGTGCGCGCTGAAATGGTCATGATTGACGTTCGCCAAAAAGAGGTGCGCGAGCAATTGTTCGCCGCATCGCGCGACGTGACCACGGTGAAATCGTCATTTTTTGAATTGCAGCGCGCACTGCAAGAGAAACAAGAAGCCATGCGACAAGAGGAGCGCGCACTGCAAGAGGCGTATATTAATCACACGCGCATTAAAACCCAACGTGAGTCGCTTGAGCAGGAAATTCACGCGGAAGCGCCGGAACTTTTGGAAAGTATCCGGTTGACGAAGCCGGAGGAGGTGGCGGGTGTGAATACGGCGCAGTTACAGCCCGAGATGGTGGAACTTCGGCGCCGTGTGGAAATGATTGAAAGTATTGAGCCGGATGTGGAAGCGGAATTTCAGACGTTACAAGAGCGCTATGAATTTTTGACGGGACAGATGCAGGATTTATCGCGGTCACTCGCGGACTTGGAACGCGTGCTGTTGGAATTGGAGCGACGAATCGCGAGTCAGCGCGCGTCGGCGTTTGCAGAACTCAATCAGCAATTTCAGCATTTTTTCAACATGCTGTTTGATGGCGGCAAGGCGACGTTGTTGCAGGTGACGGCGCCACTGCCGGAAGCCGGAGAGGACGTGAGCGCGGAAACGGCGGAAGCGGAAGAGGGTGCGCCGCGCCGCGATACTATTTCTGGCATTGAGATACAGGCCACGCCACCGGGCAAGCGCATTCAAACGATTCACACGTTATCAGGCGGTGAGCGCGCGATGACCGCCATCGCGCTTCTGTGCGCCATCATGACCATTAACCCGTCGCCGTTTGTGGTGTTAGATGAGGTTGACGCGGCGCTTGATGAATCAAATTCCGTTCGTTTTGCGGATATTCTCCGTGAACTTTCCGCTAAAGTGCAATTTATTGTTATTACTCACAACCGCGCCACCATGCAAGCGGCAAACGCACTCTATGGTGTCACGATGGGCGAGGACGGAATTTCAAGTTTGGTAAGTATGAAATTGGAAGAGGTAAGGGCACAGGCGCAAGAGCGCACAAAAATATTCGCATAATAAAAATCCGCATCCTACACTTTTGCCGTCGTTCGCATGCAGCGCGTGCATACGGCAACACGCACGCCTTTCAGCGTTCGCATTTGTACGTTAATATATTGGCGTCGCGGGACGCGGCGTTTGGAATGACTGACCAGGTTAGCGCGCGCCGGTCCGCGGGCACATAATTGGCAGGTTGTATTTGCCATAGCGGATCGCGGATCAATGATAGCAGAGTGGACGTCCGGGTGTCAAGTTGCTATACTCGTTTCACTATGAGTATCATATCTCTCGTCTTCTTTTTCCTGATCATCGTCCCTTCGGCCATTATTCATGAATACGCGCATGGGTGGATGGCAAACGCGCTTGGCGATCCCACGGCAAAACACGCGGGTCGCCTTACGTTAAACCCGCTGGCGCACATAGATCTCTTTGGCACTATTCTGATGCCGATTTTACTTATGTGGGCATCGCAGGGTTCATTTTTGTTTGCGTACGCGAAACCGGTGCCATACAATCCGTATAATTTGCGGCACGGAAAATGGGGTCCGGCGCTGGTGGGCGCGG
>CAZWRL010000019.1:0-14905 GCA_964636345.1 uncultured Gammaproteobacteria bacterium
AAATCCCGTCGCCCCCGACTGCGGTCGGGGGTCGCGGGACTATCGCATACGCGCCACCCGTTAGGCAAAATTCGCCGCCAATGAGGCGAAATACATTTTCAATCGCGGCGCGAACGCACCCACTCAAACACTATCGGGAGCACGGAGAGGATGACGATGCCTAAAATAATCCACTCAAGATAGCGGTCAATACCGGGAATTAAATTGCCCAGCAAAAAACCTGCCCCCAGCATACTAGCGGTCCATGCGATGCCGCCGATCACGTTAAACAGAAAAAAAGTGCGGTAGTCCATTTTTCCAACGCCCGCAAGAATGGGCGCGAAGGTGCGCACAATGGGAACAAACCGCGCGAGGATGATGGTTTTTTTGCCGTACCGTTCGTAGAATGCCTTGGTTTTTGCCACATACGATTTACGGAAGAAAAAAGAATCTTCACGGATGAAAATTTTTGGACCCACCGCGCGCCCAAAATGATACCCCACATTATCTCCCAAAATAGCCATGAGCGCGGCAACGGGAATAAGAATGGCGATGCTAAAAAACCCTTGCGAAGCCAGCAGTCCCACCGTAAATAACAACGAATCGCCGGGAAGAAACGCACCGAGAAAAATGCCGGATTCCGCAAAGATAGCGCCAAACACGCCGAGGTATCCAAGCCCAATAATGATATTCTGAATGCGTTCCATGGTTTACATTACTATATTTACCAGTTTCCCGGCCACGACAATCACCTTCTTCGGTTTTGTGCCACCCAGCCACTTTTGAATTTTTTCTGACGCGAGCGCGTGTGCCTCCGCCTTTTCATCGGAAATCCCAGCCGACACGGTGACGGTATCGCGCACTTTTCCGTTCACTTGCAATACCAATTCAATTTCTTCTTCCTGCGCAAGCTCCGGATCATAGGCGGGCCACGCGGAATGCGCGATGCTTCCCTTCTCGCCAAGCTTCGTCCATAATTCCTCTGCCATGTGCGGCGCGAAGGGACTTAGGAGTTGTAAGAATGTTTTGAATGTTTTTGGATCGATGAGATTGCTTCGGGATTGCTTCGTCGCATTTGTCCTTCGACTACGCTCAGGAATAAATACTCCTCGCAATGACAACATTTCATTTGAAAACTGCATGAGCGCGGAAATGGCGGTATTGAAACGCATGGATTCAATATCTTCCGTGACTTTGCGGATGGTTTGATGAAGAAGGCGGGTGAGATTTTTTGATTCTGGATCCCGGATCTCGAGGCGAGTCCGGGATGACAGGGGGGCTCCTCGCAATGACAAACCAATCCCCCACACTTTTTGCAAAAAGCGTTCAATACCAACTAAACCCCGCGTGTCCCACTCCGCCGCCTGATCAAACGGCCCCATGAACATTTCGTACGCGCGGAACGTGTCGGCGCCGTACTGCGCAACAATCTCATCCGGGTTCACCACATTACCTTTTGATTTTGACATCTTCTCTCCGCCTTTTGCGAGAATCATGCCGTGACTGGTGCGTTTTTCATAGGGTTCGCTCGTGGGCGCCGCACCGATATCAAACAAAAATTTATTCCAAAAACGAGAATACAACACATGGAGCGTGGTATGTTCCATACCGCCGTTGTACCACGTAACGGGCATCCAATAATTAAGCGGGCACGCGAGATATTGTTTCAAAAATTCAATCTTTTCCGCATCCGCTTTGGCGTCGCGCGTTTCCGGGAATGTTTCGCGCAAAAAAAGATAATGCCGCAACATGTACATAGGCGACGCGGTACGGAAGGAAACACCCCACAACCACCCGCGTTCCGCGCGTTCTAAATCATAGCGATGCAATATCTGTTCCTGTCCATGACGCAAATGAGTATACAGATCCCCTTCCAGCGGCGTGGCGGGACAAATTTCTATCTGACATCCGTCTTTTTCCATGCGATTCCATCCGTTGTGCTCCTCATGGACAACAAATCCGTCCGCGCGCAAAATATCCAACAAACGCTCAAAATCCTTACCCTGCACAAACATATCAATATCGTGCATGTGGCGCCACAGTTTGCGATCCAACCCATTCAACATCATGGAGCCGGCAAGCCAAAACGGAATATCGGCGGAACCACACAGCGCTTTTACATGTTTCAAAAGCGCGAACAAGCGTTTGTCCAAATCATTTGGTTGTATTTCATCGCGATGCCACTCCGCGTGGTTGAAAAACTGATCATCCCGCGGGGCAGCGTAGCGCATAAAATACCAACTGGATCCAGCCCAGTTCGGCATGGTATCAGTTTCACGCGTTGCAGGGCCGCCGCACTGCGGGCACACGGTCTTTACCCATGTGGTAATTTTTGCGAGCGGGCTCTCACCCGTATCGGCCACCTCGTATTTTTTAATTTCGGGCAAACGAAGCGGCAGTTCTTTTTCCGAAAGTGGAAACCAGCCATCACCGTATTTACTTTTTTCTTTACACTTTTCGCAGTGCACCACGGGAATGGGCTCGCCCCAGTAACGTTGGCGCGAAAATACCCAATCACGCAATTTATATTGCACCTCGCGCGATCCAACACCGTGCTCTTCAAGCCAGGTAATAATTTTTTGTTTTGCTTCAGAAGTTGGCAGGCCGTTCAAAAAATCCGATTCAATGTTGTGTCCATCTTCCAGAAACGCTTCCTTCAAAACCGGACAGCTTTGTTTTGGGTAATGCGGGCACGTCACAATCTTCATGGGGAGTTTGTATTTTTTCGCGAATTCAAAATCCCGCTGATCGTGCGCCGGCACCGCCATAATCGCGCCAGTGCCGTATTGCGGCAATACATAATCCGCAATCCAAATTGGGATGTCTTCATCGGTCAGCGGATTACGCGCCAGAACACCCTTTATTTCAACACCGCTTTTTTCTTTTGCCAAATCCGTGCGTTCAAGATCGGACTTCTTGCGCGCGGCAGCAATGTATTTTTGCACTTCCTTGCCGTTGGTTATCTGCGCGCGGCATTTTTCTATCAACGGATGTTCCGGCGCGATGACCATGTACGTGGCGCCAAAAACCGTATCCGGCCGCGTGGTGAATACTTCCAAAAAATTCTGATAATGCTCCTCGCCAAATTCCGGCTCTTGTATGTCCGGCAGAGGAAATTTAATGCGCGCGCCCTCGGATCGTCCTATCCAATTGCGTTGTTGAATTTTAACCGGCTCAATGTAATCCACATACTGCAAATCATCAATAAGGCGATCCGCATATTGCGTAATACGAAGCATCCACTGTTCTTTGTCTCGCTTTTCCACCGGCCCGCCGCAACGCTCGCATGCGCCGTTCACCACTTCTTCATTGGCCAACCCAATTTTACACGACAGGCACCAGTTGATCGCGGCCTTGGCTTTATAGGCCAACCCCTGTTTAAATAGTTGCAAAAAAATCCACTGCGTCCATCGGTAATACGCCGGATCCGTGGTATCTACTTCGCGCGACCAATCAAAACCAAACCCAAGCGCCTTCAGTTGTTTGCGGAAATAGGCAATATTTTCACGCGTGGTCTTAGCCGGATGCGTGCCGGTCTTCACCGCGTACTGTTCCGCCGGCAAACCAAACGCATCCCAGCCAATGGGAAACAGCACACTAAACCCGTCCATCCGTTTTTTACGCGTGACCACATCAAGCGCGGTGTAACTGCGCGGATGTCCCACATGGAGCCCGGCGCCAGATGGGTACGGAAATTCAATCAGGCCGTAAAACTTCGGCTTGATGGCGTCATCGGACGCGGTAAAAGTGCCGTGTTTTTCCCAAAACGCTTGCCACTTCTTTTCTATTTTTTTAAAATCGTAGGCCGAATGCGACATAGGTCTATCGTATCAAAATTGCGTCAAAGAAAAAAGGGGAGCACAACCAGCCGAGCAGACCCTTGGGGGGGGAAGGGGTTACTCTAAGCCGGCTGTGCTCCCGCCCCCATACCATACCTTATAGCCGGACAGATGTCAAGCGCTTAAGCGCAAGGGCAAATGCCGCCGTGCGGAGGTTGACCTGTTTCTCCTGTGCCAACTGCCAGATGGCATTAAAATTATTTATCATGATGGGCTTGAGTTTTGCGAACACCTGTTCCTCGATCCACCGCTCCCCTTGCATATTTTGGTTCCATTCAAAATATGAAACGGTGACGCCGCCGGCGTTCGCGAGCACATCCGGCACCACGGTGACGCCGCGTTCTTTCAATATCGCATCCGCTTCCGGCGTGGTGGGGCCGTTTGCAAGTTCTAAAATAATTTTTGCCTTTATGCGCGGCGCGTTGTCTTTGGTAATAACATTTTCAAGCGCCGCGGGGATGAGCACATCACCATTAATTTCAAGGAGCTGTTCATTGGTGATAGTGGCAGCGCCGGGAAATCCAACAACGGTTCCGTTTGTTAGTTTAAAGATGGCAACCGCATTCGGATCCAAGCCGTCTACATTTAAAATGCCGCCCTGTGAATCCGAAACCGCGACAATATTCATACCTGCCGCGTGACAGAGCGTAGCCATCACGGCGCCAGCATTACCAAAACCTTGTATGGCAACACGAGCGCCGACCATCGGCAAACCAATTTTTTCCAACGCGGCTTGCAGCACATAAAAACCGCCCTGCGCCGTTGCGGTGTCGCGACCCGCGCTGCCGCCATCGGCAACCGGTTTACCGGTTACCACGGCACGGCATGTCGGGCCGGGCGCCAATGCGCAATACTCATCCGCAAACCACGCCATCATTTCCGGTGTGGTGTTCACATCAGGCGCCGGCACGTCACGCTCCGGCCCAAAAAATTCCGCGCCAGCTCGCACATAACCGCGCGTGAGCCGCTCCAATTCACCCGAAGATAATTCCTTAGGATTCACGATAACGCCGCCCTTGCCGCCACCCATCGGAATATCCACCACCGCGGTTTTAATCGCCATCAAAAACGCAAGCGCCTTTACTTCATCCACATCCACATTCGCGTGATACCGAATCCCGCCCTTATACGGCCCGCGCCGTGAGTTATATTGCACGCGGTACCCCTTGAACACTTTTTGTGTTCGATCGTCCATGGTGACCGGAATATCAAATTCATGGATGTGTTCCGGAGCGCGAAGCGCATCAACAACAGCCGGGTCAATCCCGGCTATTGCGGCGGCGCGGTCAAGCTGTTGCATGGCATTGGAGAACACAGATATCACAGAACTATCAGTATACCACTAGGGTGAAATCCGATCGAGGCCTCGCATGGTATATTTGTACCACCCGGGCCGCAAAAGTTGTGAACCAGCCGCGTCAAAATCATCGTTCCGCGACTGCCACACCACGGTGTTGGATTCAATACAGAACGAAATCTCAAATCCATCTTTATTCTCATACCCATACGGCGCCTGCGTGCCGCAAAGATGCGTGTTCATCTGCGCGTCCGGCGCGGGCTGGATACAGATTACGCCAGGAAGTGTGCCGCACTCCGCCAGAGGCACCTTGCGAAAGTTATTATTCAATTCATCCGTGGCGTACACCCAATCCGCGCCCTTCGTTCCAAGCAACCACTTGCCATAGACCTGCGGCGCCCCTTGCCCCTCGCTCAAAATAACATTGTGCAAAAATGGAATAATTACGCCCTGAATGCCGGCAAGACGTTCCTCGTCACGCAAGCGCGCCATGCGCTCGCGATCATTCCAATTCGGATCGGTTGCTTCATACAACGCCGCGGTGCTCACCTCGCGTTCTTTAGCTGAAAACCACGTTTCCGGAAACACCAAACCGCCAAACTGATACTGCGGCAACCACGACGACGGAATCTCTTTAATCTTACTCACCCACTCGCGTCCAAAATGTTTGGCGGCGGTTCCTTCACTCACTATCGGCCGCAGTACGCGACTGCGCGTCACCACATACACCGCCGGATCATCCGGCACTTTCACCAGCGTGCCGGGCGCATAGGGCACCGTGCCGAGAAGCGGTAGGAGCGATAAGCTTGAACCGGTCATGTAGGTCACTGCCGCGCTCGCCAATCCCCATGACGCTTTAATATCCTCGCGTGGAATAACCCATCGCGTGCCCGCGCTTGCCGTTGCATCCGGCGCCATCACCGCATCGCGGATATAGTACGGAAAATCTCCATCACACTTTGCTAAAAACGGATCCGCGGCACACGCCGCAACCATCGGTACGGTTATCGCAAAAACGAAAAAGAGCACGAGCCCCCCTATCATATATATGGCTCGCCGCATAGCATTATTTTAAGAAATAAAATTTCCCTATTTATTTTCAGCAATAAACGTTTCCAACTTCTCGCGGCTCACACCACCGACCATCTTACCCGCTTCGCGTCCCTGTTTAAATAAAATAAACGTCGGAATGCTCAAAATACCATATCGTGTGGCCACATCACCATGATCATCTACATTTAACTTGCCAATCTTAATACCCTTATCTTTATACACCTCCGCGAGTTCGGCAATCACCGGAGCCATTTGTACACACGGCCCGCACCACGAAGCCCAAAAATCAACGAACACCGGCACGTCGCTTTGCAGGACTTCTTTTTCAAAATTATCAGTGGTAAGTTCAACGGTTGATTCGGCCATACGATCAAAGTAATTAGGATAATGTTTTTGTCCGTTCCGTCACGGTGTAAAACTCAAGCGCATCGCCTTCCGCCGCCTCCACGCGCCCTTCAATACCAACGCCGCATTCTGAACCGCTTGGAATTTGCTTGGCTGCCGTCCGACCCATTTGCAAACTCACCAGTTTTCCTTCACCAACCAGCTCACCCTTCCGCTTCACCCGCACGCGCAAACCAGCCACTATTGTACCATCTTCCACGCGAATGCCAAGGGTCTGTGATTTTTTCTCTGTCCGGAATATCTGAAGCACATTCCCACGCGCTACCTCCGTCACCACGGTCTCTTTTTCCAGCAATTTTTCCGCTTCATCGCGCACCATGCGCAATAAATCATAAATAATGTCAAACGTGTGTAATGTCACGGACTGTTCGCGCATGACATCTTCAGCAATCGGTGTGGCGCGAACCTTAAAACCAAGGAGGAGCGCACCGGCAGACGCCGCGCGATGCACATCATCATCTGTGATATTTCCCAGGCCCTTACCCGTCACGCGCACACCCACTTCCCCATATTGCATCTTTTCTAATTCACCAATAATCGCTTCAAGCGAACCCAACACATCGGCCTTCACAAAGACCGACAAATACTTTCGCGCTTCGTCCGTTTGTTCCTGACTCGCCGACACCACCACACGCTCCGCGCCCTTCTGCGCGAGACGTTTTTGTTTCACATCAATCAGTGTTGCGGTTGCGGCCTGCGCCACATCTAAAATATCGCCAACGCCCGGCGCCACTTTGAATCCTAAAATTTTAACCGGCATTGAGGGTGGCGCTTCCATCACCTCGTGACCCAAATAATCTTTCATCGCGCGCACCTTGCCATAGCGTTCGCCCTGCAACACCAAGGGATCGCCGGCCCGAAGGGTACCTGCCTGCACGAGTAACGTTGCCACGGGCCCTTCGCCTTTGTCCACATGCGACTCAATAATGGTGCCAATCGCTGGACGCTCCGCATTGGCGCGAATGGCGCTGGCGTTAACATCGGCAACCAAAAGCACCACATCCAGCAGTGTATCAATGTTCAATTTTTCACGCGCGGAAATAGGAACCACCGGCACCGTGCCGCCCCAATCTTCCGGCTGTACACCATGAGCCGCGAGCGCGGTTTTTACCTTGTCCAAATTTGCGTCTTCTTTATCAATTTTATTAATCGCCACCACAAACGGCAATTTTGCCGCGCCAATAATTTTAATGGCTTCAATGGTTTGCGGTTGCACTCCGTCATCAACCGCCACTACCAAAATAGCAATGTCAGCAACTTTGGCGCCGCGTGAACGCATAACCGTAAATGCCTCATGTCCCGGCGTGTCAATAAACGTTAACGCGCGCGAGGAACCATCGGGAGAACGCCATATCGTTTGATACGCGCCAATGTGTTGGGTAATACCGCCACTCTCGCCTTCCATAACATTAGTATGACGAATAGCATCAAGTAAACGAGTTTTCCCATGATCAACATGCCCCATGACCACCACCACCGGCGGACGCGGCGTTAATTTTTCTGCATCCTCTCCCTGCAGAGCACGTTCAAGCTCCGTGGTTTCTCCATCAAACAGTGGCGTTTCCGTTGCAACCTCCGCCTCAACCGTAAAACCCAATTCACCCGCAATAATGGTAGCCGTATCGCGATCAATGCGTTCGTTCTGCGCGGCGAGCACGCCATTCTTCATGAGTTCGGTAATCACGTGTGTCACCGGAAGTTGCAATTTATCCGCAAATTCACGCACGGTTAACACCGGCGGCAAGAGCACCGCCGCGCCTTGTTCACGCCGCACACTCTTTTCTTCTGCCCGCCGCGCTTCTGCCTCCGCCGCAGCGCGACGTCGGAGCTCACGCTGAATGGCCGGCCATTGCCGCGTAATCTGTTCGGCCACGCGCGTATCTACTTTCACCGCCTTCAGACCAATATCAAAACCAAATTCCGGCAATACTTGCCGTAATTCGCGTGGATTCGCGCGTAATCGTCTGGCTAACTCCGATACATTCATGACAATACCCTAAAAGTAATACCCGAAGTTTAGCGGAATTAAGCCAATTCGTCAAATCCCGCCATTGACTGATTGGGGGGCGCCACGTAGAATAAGAAATCAGAAGGAGGTACCCATGCCCTATGGCCGTTATCCGCGCAGTGCTTTTTGATCTTGATGGTGTCTTGGTTGACGCCCCAGATTGGCACTATGAAGCGCTTAATCGCGCGCTTGGCCTTTTTGGATTTACCATCACCCGCAAGGAACACGAGAACTATTACAACGGCCTGCCCACCAAACGCAAGTTGGAAAAACTCACGCAAGATAAAGGACTGTCGCCGTCGCTCCATGCCTTCATCAATGAAATGAAGCAGGTCTTCACGCTGGAGTGTATTCACCGCGATTGCCATCCGGAGTTTGCCAAACAAATCATGATGAAAACACTGAAAAAGCGCGGGCTGCAGATTGCCGTCTGTTCAAACGCCATTCGTAAAACCATTGAAGTGATGCTGGAGCGGGGCATGCTCATGCCCTACATTGATCTTATTTTGAGCAATCAAGATGTGGTCAAAAACAAACCAGATCCTGAAATGTATCACACGGCCATGCAGCATTTTGCGGTGGCGCCGGAGGAAACGATTATTGTGGAGGACTCGCCGCACGGCATTGAAGCGGCGCGGACGTCAGGCGCACACGTGATTGTGGTGCGGAACGCCACTGAAGTGCATCTTAATATTTTTAGTCATCATTTTCCTGATCTCTAATATGCTCAACATTGTGGTCCCCATGGCGGGACTGGGTAAACGATTCGCGGATAAGGGGTACACATTCCCCAAACCACTCATAGAAATTAAAGGTCGTCCGATGATTGAATGGGTGGTGCGCAATCTCACGCCCGCCTGCGAACACCGTTTTATTTTTGTGTGCCGCCGCGAGCACTATGACCAGTACAACCTCCACGGTCTCCTGCGTCTGGTGACACCCAACTGCGAAATCATCGTTATTGACAGCCCTACCGAAGGCGCCGCATGCACGGTGCTCTTAACGCGCGACTATATCGACAATGACGATCCGCTCATGATCGCGAATTCTGACCAGTACATTGATGGCGACATCAATCATTTCGTGAACGACGCTCTGCAAAGCGGCAAAGACGGACACATCATGATTTTCAAAGCGACCCATCCCAAGTGGTCATTTGCCAAGGTTGATCAAAACGGCAACGTGACGGAAGTCGCGGAAAAAAATCCCATCAGCGACAACGCCACGGTGGGTATCTACTATTATCGCTCGGGAAAATTCTTTGTGGAAGGCGCGGAATCAATGATCAGAAAAAATATTCGCTGCAATAATGAATTCTATGTATGTCCGGTGTACAATGAAATGATTTTAAATGATAAAACCATCGGCGTGCACCTCATCCAACGCGATAAAATGTACGGCTGGGGCACGCCGGAAGATTTGGATTACTTCCTGCAAACGGATCGCTATAAAACACTCTCACTCTAATGTCCTACCATGAATTCACCACGTACGCCACCTGGGATCGCACGCCATTTTTTGCGCTGGCCAAAAAATACGCCGAGGGGAAACAGACGGTGGTAGATATTGGTCCCGGCAATGATGGTTTTGCGCGGCATCTTGGCAGAACGGACATCCACTTACTTGAGGGAAATTCCGCCTCCTATGAACAACTAAAAACGCGTTATCCAAACGCGTGTCTCTATCACGCGCCGGATGTGCTCCCCTTTGCAGCTGACACGGTTGATTTTATTCACCTCTCGCATGTGGTGGAACATCTAGAAAACGAAGCGCTGTATAAACTGCTCAAAGAACTTGATCGCGTGCTTGCGCCGAATGGCATTCTTGCCATCTCCGCGCCGCTTGCGCATCCGGATTTCTACAATGATCTTTCGCATGTAAAACCTTATAACCCGGGAGTATTTTTGAAATACCTGGTGAACGGCGATGCCACCTGCGCCACCCGGCCGCTTATCAGCGCCCGCTACACCAAAGAAGAACTGGTATTTCGTCACACACCGACAGCACTTTTTCCTCTCCGCGCGTTTAACAATCGCCTCATGCGTTTTTGCGCCTACGCCTGCCGCGCGCTCGCAATAAAACTGGGGTTTCGCGTGTATGAACGTACCGGCTTCACACTTATTCTCCGAAAAACACCATGAAACTCGCCATTCAAAATCCACATCGCACCGCCGGCTACGGCGATATTGGCATTCATAATTATGTGGTTGATTTCATTCGGAACGAGCGCCCCATCATCTACCTGACAAAAAAATTGTTTTACCTTGACTGGCTCCGCTTTGTGCGCAAAAACCATCTAACCCTCGAAGATTACACGGTTATATTTTCCATCAAAACATTAAACGCTAACGCGGACGTCCTCTTGAATTTTAGCGGCCAGACAACCGTGGAAGAAAACGCCATGCCAAAGGACTACGCCGGTCTCAAAATTGCGCACGTCATGGATTACATGTCCCAGGCAACAGAAAACCACGCCGCGCTCCGCGCGCAAGGCGTTGACTATGTGTTTGGGTACGCCACGCATGATAAACACTGCGCTTTTTTCCAAACCTACTACCCCTCATATGTGGACCGCGTCATTCCCGTGCCGTTTGGTTTTCATCCGCGCTTCACCAACCAAAAACCATTTGCGGAGCGCGCACGCATGGTTGCCGCCCTGGGTTCCGTGTCTGTCTTTGGCAGCCGTCTCCATGGCGTTCCCTTCCGCGAGGCGGTTGATTTTTTCCTGTTCAAGCAACACGAACCGTTCATGCACAAATTCCGCCGCATGCTTCAAGAACGCGAACGTGAATTTGCGCACGTTATGGTGAGCCGACTCCCCCACTATCCGCAAGAATCGGATTTCAAATATGACCTTGTTGCTGAACTCAACGCGTATCAACTCTTTACCTCATGCGAGAGTTTGTTCTATTTCCCGGCCGCCAAAACATTTGAAGGACCCGCCGCCGGATCCGTGCTCGTCTGTTCAGAACACCCGTGCTTCACGGATCTTGGTTTTCAAGACGGCGTGAACTGCATTACGCATAAAGAATTTGACACCGCTGATTTTCGCGCCAAAGTGGAAGCCGCCCTCGAAAATCAAGAAAAACTTGCCGCCATCGCGCACGCAGGCACCGCGCTCGTCCGCGAACGGTACAGCCACAGCGCTATTGCCAAGGCCATTGTCGCCTCATGCGCGGAGCTTCTTGACACGCGCCGGCCCGCGTGATATCATAGGGATATACTTTTAACTAACCACACTGATACGTACCGATAGAGCATGCGAATGACGGCTGACTTTCTCTACGCATTTTCCGATGTTTTCTCTCGCTACTACAACGTCAACCACATAAACGTCCCGATTCAATCGGGGTCTCTTAGCATTTCCTAGTCGCATCATCCTCTTCGCACGCGTATCGGTTCCTTTCATTCTATGGAAACGATACTCCCTATTTTGGTAAGCGCCTTCATCATGGGCGCCGGTATTGGTATTGGCTATATTATCCGAAAATACGTCGCGCAAGCCCGCGCTAATTCCGTTGAAGCCCGCGCGGAAGCGCTCTTGACGGAGGCAAAAAATCAACAGCAGGAGCTCATCATGCGCGCCAAAGAAAAGGCGATTGTATTTCTTGAGGAGAGCAAAAAAGAAGAAGAAACCCGTCGCAACGAAATCCGCGGGCTCCAAGATCGTCTGGAAAAACGTGAAGGACTTTTTGACGAAAAACTCATTGAGTTCCAAGAAAAACAACAGCGGCTCCAAGAAAAATCTACCCAATTGGATACCGAACGCGCGCGCGTTGAAGCATTAAAAACAGCGCAGGTAACGGAACTGGAACGGGTGGCAAAATTATCGCGTGACGAAGCGCGCGACCTTTTGATGCGGCGCGTGCAAGAAGAATTGCAGGAAGATCTTGCAGTGCGCGTCATGAAACTGGAACGTGAATCCAGCGACATCTTTGAACAAAAAGCCAAGCGCATCTTGAGCGATACCATCCACCGCATCGCGTCTTCACACGCCGCGGAAGTAACCACCTCCATCGTGCAATTACCGAGTGAAGACATGAAAGGCCGCATCATCGGCAAAGAGGGGCGCAACATTAAAACGCTTGAACGCATCACCGGCTGTGATCTTATTGTTGACGATACGCCGGAAGTTATCACCATCTCAAGCTTTAGCCCCATCCGCCGGCAGGTGGCAAAACTCGCGCTTGAAAAACTGATTGAAGACGGCCGCATTCAGCCGGCGCGCATTGAAGCATTTGTGGAAGACGCCAAAAAAGACCTGGCGCGCGACATGAAAAAATCGGCGGAAGAGGCGCTGTATGAATTAGGAATTACCGGCCTTGATCCAAAACTTGTCATGATTATCGGACGGTTGAAATATCGCTACAGCTACGGCCAAAATAATATTATGCACGCGAAGGAAGTGGCAAACTTGTCCGCGCTCTTGGCTGAAGAACTTGGTGTTGATCGCGCGCTCGCGCGGAAAGCCGGCTTCCTCCATGACATTGGCAAGGCCATTGACCATGAAACCGAGGGTGGCCATCCGGAAATTGGCTATCGCATTCTCTTGAAATTCGGCCTGCCGGAAGAGATTGCCTACTGTTGCATTGCGCATCACGAAGATAAGCCAAAGACGCTCCTGGGCGCTATTGTGAAAGCGGCGGACGCCATTTCCGGCGGACGGCCGGGCGCGCGTCGCGATTCCTACGAACAATACATCACGCGATTGCAGGATCTTGAAAATATCGCCACCGGTTTCACGGGCGTTGATAAAGCATACGCCATTCAAGCCGGGCGCGAGGTGCGCGTGTTTGTCAACCCGCATAACATTGACGATTACGCGGCGTACACGCTTGCCAAAGACATCGCGCGCAAGATTGAGCAAGAAATGCAATACCCGGGTGAAATTCGCGTCAGTGTGATCCGCGAAACGCGGGTTATTGAATATGCTAAATAACATAGTGTATACTATCCCTATAATCATCTACCTATGAACAAAGCAGAACTTGCCGCTCGGATTGCCGAAAAGGTCGGCATCTCTAAATCACAAGGAGACGCCGTGGTTGCCACCCTTGTTGAAATTGTCATTGACACGCTCAAATCTGGCGGCGAAGTAACGATCGCCGGTTTTGGCGAATGGAGCGCGCGCACGCGCGCCGGACGCGTGGGCGTTAACCCCCAGAAACCAACGGAAAAAATACAGATTCCGCCGGTTCGCGTGGCGAAATTCAAGGCCGGCAAAGTGTTGAAAGAATCACTGAAAGCGCAGAGCGCACAGCGGCCGGCTGCACAACCATCGCCACAGCAATAATCAAAGAGTCCCGATGTATCGGGACTCTTTGATTTACGAAATTACTGCCCACCACTCAACGCACTTGACAAAAAGACCGTGATGCGATAGCATAGAAAAGTCCCGATCGAATCGGGATATTTGACAACGAAACAAGGAGAGACCGCCATGCGGGTAATCCTCGCCATTGACTGGATGAATAACCTTGCACGCGCCCATACGGTGCTTGATCACGGAAAGCATACCGCCATCAAATATCCGGGCGACGCGGTGAGAAATAGGTCACGACCCCATCAGCCATCTCTGGTGTACCCTGAACGCATGCTCGCCGCTTTTCTTGGCAAGGCAAGGAAACTTACTGGCAATGACGCGGAGATCATCGGCAGGGTGTACACCAGTGTGCAACGGCAGGGCGCGATTGCGTTTAACGTACTGACCGAGGCCTGCTATGCGTTTGACTTCAGTCTCTTAACCGCACCAGCGCGAATCCGTCCGTCTGACCCGCGTGAACCGTGGGCCGCGGAACCGGATCCCGTTGATGCGGTCATGATCAAAGACATTCGTGAACTCATGCGGTCAGGCGATGTGGCGAAAGTATTCCTCTGTAGCGCGGACCAGGATTTTCTTGACTTGGCAACTGACCTTGCAAAGAAGGGAATCGACGTGCGGGTTCTTACCATCGCCAATATCTATAATCCGAAAAAGCCACTTGGGAACGTGCGAAACACCATCCGAGAAGCGGTGGTAGGAGTACATGGGGTTGATCCGACGAATCTCTGTTTTAACGAGCACAGCGCACTCACCGTTCGTGATGCGCTGGCACGAGCGCAGCAAGATCACATCATCAATGAATTTTTCAACGCGGCAATCGCAACCATCGCGGCACTCTCCACCCCTGAAGCAAAGCTCTCCGTGGATGAGTTGACCGGACGCGCCTGGCGCGCGCTCTTGAACCCATGGGTGACATACGGATTTACGAAAATGCTCCTCAACCGACTGATTCTCTTCCTCATGGATTCAACGCATCCACGCAAGGAGGAGGGGTATCTTGA
>CAZWRL010000020.1:0-14520 GCA_964636345.1 uncultured Gammaproteobacteria bacterium
TGAGCCATCTATTGGTTTGCATCCGGCGGATAATCAAAAACTCATTGATACCATGAAACAATTGCGCGATCTAGGCAACACCGTGATTGTGGTGGAACATGATGCCGCCATGATGCGCGCCGCGGATTATTTGGTGGATGTGGGGCCGGGCGCGGGGAAACACGGCGGAGAAATTATCGGACACGGCACGTGGCAACAATTTATGAAGTGCCACACCTCAACGGCGGATTATTTGAGCGGCAAAGCAAGCATTCCGCTTCCCAAGAAATATCGCACGGGCAACGGCAACAAACTCACGGTGCAAGGCGCGCGCGGGTATAATTTGAAAAATATTGATGTGTCGTTTCCTCTGGGCACACTGACGTGTGTCACCGGTGTTTCCGGTTCCGGCAAATCAACGCTCGTCATTGATATTTTAGGCAAGGCGTTAGCGCGTGAATTTTATCGCGCTAAAGACGAGCCGGGCGAACACAAGGCAATCAAGGGGCTCTCGCTGATTGATAAAGTTATCACCATTGATCAGTCGCCCATTGGCCGCACACCGCGTTCAAATCCGGCTACGTATACCGGCGTGTTTACCACTATCCGTGATGTGTTTACGGATGTGCAAGAGGCGCGGGCGCGCGGGTATGACGCGGGCAAGTTTAGTTTTAATGTGAAGGGCGGCGGTCGCTGTGAAGCGTGCGCCGGTGAAGGATATGTGCGCATCCCCATGCAATTTTTATCTGATGTGTTTGTGGAGTGCGATGCGTGTGAAGGAAAGCGTTACAATAAAGAGGCGCTTGAAATTCACTATCGCGCCAAGACCATTGCGGATGTGCTCCGCATGACGGTGGAGGAGGCGCGACAGTTTTTCAGTGACACGCAAGCGATTGTGGAAAAATTGCGCCTGCTTGAAGAGGTGGGGTTGGGCTATGTGGAATTGGGCCAGCCGGCCACCACGCTTTCCGGCGGTGAGGCGCAACGGGTCAAACTCGCAACGGAATTATCGCGCCGCGCTACCGGCAAAACGCTCTATATTTTGGATGAACCAACAACGGGTCTGCATTTTGACGATATTAAACGCTTGCTCCAAGTGCTCTACGCGCTTGTTGATAAAGGCAACACCGTGATCATTATTGAGCACAACATGGATATTATTAAGTGCGCTGATTGGGTTATTGATTTGGGTCCGGGCGGCGGCCGGCGCGGCGGGGAGGTAGTGGCGGAAGGAGCCCCGCGCGATCTCGTCAAACTAAAAGCAAGCGAGACGGGTCAGTTTTTGAAAGAAATGTTTGGCAAGAAATAAAAAAATCCCCCGACAGTTCGGGGGATTTTTTTATGGTTTATGGTGTTGGTGCCGCGGCTTTTTCTACCGGTGCGGCCTTCTTTTTCTCCAACTCGTCCATGCGCCGTTTGAATTTTTGATCGCGGAGATAATGCAGTTTTGCGCGGCGGACGCGGAGCGCGCGCACCACTTCTATGTGATCAATAACCGGTGAGTGCTTGGGAAATATTTTTTCAACGCCAATGCCTTCAGAAATTTTGCGCACCGTAAAAGTGGCGCCCGGCTCGTTGCCGTGGCGGACAGCAAGAATCGTGCCTTCAAATACCTGAATACGTTCTTTTTCTTCACCTTTTTTGCCCACGTCTTTAATTTTTTGGTGTACCCGCACAATCATGCCGGGACGAAGCGTGGATGAGGTATTGGTAGCTTGCTGTTCCATATGGCCACTATAGTACCGGACGGCGCGTGGGTTGTCAAGAATCCGGCAGATTGTTCATTATTTTTTCCACGATTGTCTCTGGCGCCAGAGTCGTGGTGTCAATGGTCACATCGTAGTTGGCAGGGTCGTCAAACCGCACACGGTACCATTTTTGATAGCGCACCCCGTCTGATGCGATGCGTGCTTTCAACGTGGTGAGTACTTCTTGGACGGATGCCGCCGGCGCTTCATCAGGCCGCTGGCGTTGAAAGATGCGTTTCGCGCCCTCTTCCAATGTAACCGTTAAAAAAATTTTAAGGGAACGTGGAATAAAAAACCACGAGAGCCGTCCGTCAATCACAAAATTATCCTCGGTTTCGCCTAACTTTTTTTGGTAATCATCAACGTCGCGATCAGTCCACGGTTCCTGTTCTCCCACCTTGTTTAACGCGTCAATGTTCATGCCGCGATCCATGGCCATTTTCCCCCGCAGGTCTCCCATGGAATAAAAACGGTAGCCGAGTTTTTGCGCGAGTAGTTTGCCGATAGTGGATTTTCCTGACCCCGGCATGCCGGAGATGGTGATGATCATACCATGTGTCATTGCGAGGAGTATTCGTTCCTGAGCGAAGTCGAAGGACGAATAGGACGAAGTACTTTAAGCGTTTGTAAAAACGCGGCCAGTTCATTAGGCAACGTGCTCTCGTATTCTACCGTTTCACCTGTCTGGTTCGCAAATTGTATGCGGGTTGCGTGCAAAAATAGCCGGCCGAGCGCGGCATCTAATTTTCGTTTGTCTTTTTTGTTGAAGTAGAGCGGGTCGCCGATGAGCGGATAGCCGAGCGCAAAAAAATGCACGCGAATTTGGTGAGTGCGGCCGGTCTTGGGTATGACACGAACGAGGGTGGCGTTGGTATATCGTTCCATGACTTCATATTCCGTACGCGCTTCTTTTCCGCCTTGCGAAAGAGGGCGCGCGGACATGCGCGCTTCTTGGGTGCTCTGGGCAATGGGAAAATCAATGTCGCCCATTTCTTCCGGAAGCACATCGTGCGTGAGCGCCTGATATTCTTTTTGGACTTCGCGCGTTTTAAATTGTCGTTTGAGCGCGTCAAAAAATTCCTGCGTGCGCGCGATAACCATGAGGCCGGACGCTTCTTTATCTAATCGGTGCACAATACCGGGCCGGATATCCGGCTTGTCGCCCACCGCGGCACATTCCGGATAGTGCGCGATAATCCAATCGGCGAGCGTGTGTTTATTGTCATCCCGGGCTTGACCCGGGATCCAGTTTGGATGCACCAAAAGACCGGCCGGTTTTTCAATCACCACATAGTCCGGTTCTTCGGCGATGACTATTACACCCCGAGCGTAGTCGAAGGGCGCGAGCCGACCGGCCTTCGACTCCGCCTCGCTTCGTTCAGGCATCAGCATACCTGTTGTCACCTCCACCCTATCATCTTTTTTTATTGCATAGTGCGGCACCGCCATCGCCGCGCCGTTTACCCTAACTTGACCGCTCTTAATCCATTTCTGCGCTTGTGCGCGTGAAGATTGGCACTGTTCGGCCAAAAATTTGTCCAGCCGTTGTCCGGTCTGCGATTCTATAATAAGAAAGGATGCCTGCATGGGGAGAGTATACAGATCGCGAGGGTAGATGGCAAATAAAAATTTTTTTTATTGACAACGTCTATTTTTTGTGGTATCCTTGAACCAAGGAACGATATTCAAATATTGATTAGCTATATGTCCAGATTAAGAGAGAGGGAGTTGGCATTAGAGATGAGAAAAAAGGGGATGAGTTACTCTCAAATCAAAACGGAGTTAGACATTCCTAAAAGCACTCTAAGTAATTGGTTACACGAATATCCACTTTCTCGCGAGCGTATTAATGAGCTACGTGCACGGAGCGAACAACGAATAGAAAAATTTCGTTTGGCCTTTCAACTAAAACGCGAGCGACGACTAACGGCATTTCTTGAAGAAGCAAAAAAAAAGATGTTTCCACTCTCGCTGAGAGAAATGCTTGTTGGCGGACTTTTTCTCTATTGGGGGGAAGGTTCTAAAACTGGATGGGGAATGGCAGGCGTAACCAATACCGATCCGCGAGTTCTAAAGTTTTTCTGTTTCTGGCTCACTACCTTCTGTCAGATTAAGAAAAGCCAGATGAGGGTGCGCCTTCAACTTTATAAAGACATGGATCAAAGTAGAGAGATACACTTTTGGAGTCACACGCTGGGCATCAGATCTAGACAGTTTGTTAAACCGCAGATAAAAAACACGAAGGTATCGCGGATTAATTATAAGGGGACATTTGGACACGGTACGTGCACTGTTATAGTCTATAAGGTTCCCTTGAAGGAAAGGATAATGATGCAAATAAAAGCGATAGCAGAACATTCGTGGGCCAGTAGCTCAGTTGGTTAGAGCGCCACTCTTATAAGGTGGATGTCGATGGTTCGAGACCATCCTGGCCCACCAACAATTGACCTTTTGAGCATTTTGTCTTATAGTTTGATTGTGTAATGAGTAAGGAGGTGGAACATGACCTGGCTACTCCGAACGCTTCATGCGCTGGTAAGTCGCGATTTTCGCATGCGTGAGGCGTGCAAACGCCTACTCCAGGATCAGCAGACGCTCGTTTACCAGCTGGATACCGAAGCGACACGCTTTAGGAATTCAATGGACCATCTTGGAGAAACACTAAGTGATTCAGGAATTTACTATGAGTTGTTCGAGCGTGCCGCTACCGCACGGATGGAACGGAATCTTCTTGTAGAGAAATGCGTGTCATCTGGCGTACCAAACGAGCTGATTGAGTATTTTGGTAGTCTTAGCAGATAATGCGATGACCCGCTGTTTGAGAATCCCAAGAACAATAGGGAAACTCAGTGGCGGGCTTTTTATTTTGTAAGAATTGCGATACCATGGGTGATATGGAATCTTACGCCGCATTTAAAAAACAGCTTCTCAAAAATAAAGAATTCCGCGAAGCCTATGATGAACTCGAGCCAGAGTTTGCGTTAATAGGAGCGATTATTGAAAAGCGCCTCACCAAAGGCCTAACTCAGGCACAGCTTGCGCGCAAAATCGGCACCAAACAGTCAGCGATTGCGCGCTTGGAGTCCGGTAACTACAATCCATCTTTTGCGTTTTTAGGAAAAGTAGCCAAGGCGTTGGATGGCCGATTAAGGATCTCTTTCTAGTTCCATAATTGCTATGTTCATTCATTGGTGGCACTCGCTTTTGAACATGTCGCGCAAAGAACGCGCGTGGCATGTTGAACGTATGATGGAGGAGGTGGACGAGTTGCGCCGGGCGCGCGGTTTTTTTATCACGTGGAGCGAAATGTCCGACGTGGTGTACGATTATACCCGCGGGCGATGGGGCGGTTATCGCGACATCCGGTTTCCGCTTCCGCGGTGGCAGTTTTTTGTTGGCGTCATGTACATGATTCCCAAATACACTTTGCGGTGGCTCTTTTTTTATATGGCTGGGCGACGGGCTGGCGCCACGATGCCGGTACATGAGGTGCAGAATCCGCGCAAAGAAGAGAAGTTGCGCAGGATTGCCGTTCGTAATAAACTGGATGGAGAGCGGTTTGCGTGGGAGTGTCATCGGTTGATGCGATGGTGGCCGCTGTTACCCTAGCATTTATTCTTTATTTTTAATCGTATGCCCGAAGTAACAATAAATTATTGGGCCGTACTTGCGGCCGGTGTTGCCAGCATGGTGCTTGGCTGGCTTTGGTATGGTGCGCTTTTTGGAAAAGCGTGGATGAAAATGTCCGGTTTGACGAAAGAAAAATTGGATGAACAAAAGAAAAAAGGAATGGCCACGTCCTACATTCTTGCGTTTGTTGGGACGCTCGTGATGGCGTATGTGCTGGCGCACATGGTTGATTACACGCAGTCAACATCCACCAAAATGGCAGCGCAAGCCGGTTTTTGGCTATGGCTTGGTTTTATAGGGCCAACCACGCTTGAATCAGTGCTGTGGGAAGGGAAATCATGGAAATTGTGGTTTTTTAACGCGGCGCACGGACTGTTGAGTATTATCGTGATGGCGATTATTTTGGTGAAGTGGGTGTAATTGCCGGATTCCGGCGGCGTGTTTTGGATTACTACCGGAAACACGAGAGAACGTTTCCCTGGCGTCCTCCTTCGCTAAAGCTACGGAAGGACGGGTCTTGCGACCCGTATCGTATTTTGGTTTCTGAAATCATGTTGCAACAGACGCAGACGGAACGGGTGGTGCCGTTTTATGCGAAGTTTTTGAAAGCATTTCCGACGATTGCGGCGCTTGCGCGCGCGCCACTTCGCGATGTGCTCCGCGTGTGGCAAGGATTGGGATACAACCGTCGGGCGCTTATGTTGAAACGATTGGCCGAAGTGGTTGTTGAAAAACATCGCGGCCGGCTGCCAAAAACCGAAGCGGAACTTCGCGCACTGCCCGGCATTGGGCCGTACACCGCCGCGGCGGTATGTGCGTTTGCCTACAACCATCCCGCTGTTTTTATTGAAACCAACATTCGTACGGTTTTTCTTCACCATTTTTTTCCGAAAAAAAAACGAGTGATGGACGCGCAATTACTTCCACTCGTTGCGGCAACCGTGGATCAAAAAAATCCACGTGAATGGTACTGGGCGCTCATGGATTATGGCGTGTTTTTGAAGAAAAAGCATGGCAATGCTAATCGCCGCAGTGCGCATTACATGGCGCAAACAAAATTTGAAGGATCAGATCGGCAAATTCGCGGCGCCATTATTCGCGCGTTGACCCGCACGCCGCGCATGACGAGGGCAGCGCTGGCGCGTACCGTAGTTGTTGAACCAGCGCGTGTGGCAAAAATCATCGCGGCGCTCAAGGCCGAGGGCTTTATTGGTGAGCGTCAGGGGAAATATACTATAATGTAGTGGCCTATGAATCGTCGTTTTGTCATTATCATTATTGGTGTGTTCGTGGTGGGCGGTGCCGCGGTATTGTTTTTTCCATCTATCAAACGCTTTCCGTTTCGTCCCACGGAGACGCAATTGCCCGTAGTTTCACAGCCGGTGGTGGAGGAGGAAATTGTTGCGGAAAATCTTGAGATACCATGGGAGATTGCGTTTTTACCCAATGGAGAATTTTTGGTAACTGAACGGCCAGGGCGTTTGCTCAAGATTGGCGCGACGCGCGCGGTGATTCCCATTGACGGGGTGCGTCATACGGGCGAGGGTTGGCTGCTTGGTATGGCGTTGCATCCATTTTTTGAAAACAATCAATGGGTGTATTTGTATCTCACCACTAAGACGGAGAACGGTTTGCGCAATCGCGTGGAGCGATATCGGCTCGTGGGCGATCATGTAGAAGATCGTACCGTCATTTTGGACAATATTCCGGGCGCGTCATTTCACGATGGCGGCCGGATTGCGTTTGGACCCGATGGGTTATTGTACATTACAACAGGAGACGCTAGTGTGCCAGGTAATGCGCAGGATAAACGTTCGCTTGCAGGGAAAATTTTGCGTGTGCGTGACGACGGTTCAATTCCGGATAATCCTTTTGGAACCGCCGTGTATTCCTATGGCCATCGTAATCCGCAAGGGCTTGCGTGGGATTCGGAAGGGCGTTTGTGGGCTACGGAGCACGGGCGTTCCGGTGTGCAGAGTGGATTGGATGAGTTAAACCTGGTTGAACCGGGCGCAAATTATGGCTGGCCCGTGATACAGGGTGACGAAGAGCGCGCGTGGATGCGTCGGCCGGTGATACATTCTGGTTCTGATGAAACATGGGCGCCATCTGGCGCAATAATGGAACGCGATCGCATTTGGTTTGCAGGGCTTCGGGGTGAAGCATTGTATGAGGCGGTGCTTGATGGGAAACAGGTCAAAGAACTTAAGGTTCATTTGCGTGAAAAATACGGCCGTTTGCGCACGGTGCGCGTGGGATCAGACGGCTATTTTTATCTTCTAACTTCCAACCGCGACGGCCGCGGCACGGTGCGCGAGGGTGATGATAAAATCATCCGTGTTCATCCGAGGGTGCTTGGGTTATAAATAGAAAAAATAAAGCGATGTAGCGGCTTGCGGAATCACAGAAATAAAAAAGTCCTCCCGAAAACATCTCGGAGAGAACTTAACTAGTCCAATCACCCGGTTACGATGTGCACGCGCCCGTAGTCCAAGAGCGACGTCGCAGCTGCGGCGATCTCATCACGCGCGACACTTTCGTAAAAGTTGACCACGTCATGGTCATCAAGTTGACCTGCAACCCATCGATTGCCGAGTCGGTTTGTCCAACCGTTATTACTCAACTCATCATCGGTGTTGTGATCAATAATCTCGGTTACCCGTACACGTTCCAAAAGTTTTTCAGGGTAATCGCCAGCAATAACCCGACTTATTGCTCGACGATACGCTTCCTCGACATACGCAAAGTGCTCTTGTGCAACAGGTACGGCATTATTCAAAAATGAATACGGCCACGGATCCAACGCCGTACGGATGGCGTATGCGATACCGCGTTCATTTCGTAGGTCTTGCCGCAAAAGACCGTAAACAGATTCGATCAGAAGATCGTTAGCAAGAAATACACACCGCCGTATTCTCCATTCAGTCGGAAGATGTGAATAGAACGCCACGGAGGGGGTGGCGTCTTCTTTGCGGTACGTAAATTTGTCAATGAGCGGAGGGAAGGGTGTCCGTGGAGGTACAACTTTGTTTCTATGGCTCGTTTTGGTGTGTGCAAGGGCAAGTTCCACCATCTTTTCATGATCAACGCCTCCTGCTACGACGAGTAGCGCTACTCCAGGTTCATACCATTCCTGGTAGAAGGCGTGAAGTTCCTCGGCACGCATATCCCGGATGGACTCTGGTGTGCCAACGGGAAAATGTTGGAATGAAGGCATGTGCGCAAAGAGATTTCTCCTTGCCCAAAGCCCGAAGAGATTTTGTGTGGCGTTTTCGCGCTGTTCCTGGAGAATGACTCCTCGCTCTGCATCCATGGAGCTGCAATCAAGTTCGTCAGTAAAACTTATAGACAAGATTGCGGGTACCATTTCTGTAGCATCACGTGCAAGTCCGACGACCCAGTACGCTGTAGCGCATGAGGAGGTGCTTGCACCACCCTGTATGCCACGCGTGTAGAGATGCTGAAGTTTTGGGTGTAGACTGCGTCCTGGTCCCTCATACACAACGTGCTCAAGATAATGCGCAATGCCAGGGTGTTCACTATCATCGAGTGAGCCCACTGGCAACACCACTTCCGCTCTGACGAGCTTTGAACGCGTTTCCGCCGTTATGACGGTCATGCCGTTTGGCAGTATTGTTTTGTACACCGGAATGGGGAAGTGTTTGAAACGATACGTTTCCACAATGAACCTCCGTGATGGTTGGTGTTAAAGAGCAAGCCATGCTCACCTTAACAAGGTTTTTGTTTTTTGTCAACCCTTGCGTCTTTTGCCTTTTATTGGCATGCTGTGATCTTGTATGACTGCGCTTGTCCGTTTGTTAAAAAAATATCATTACACGCTTTCGCCTGAACGTATTGCGCAAGCACCGGTTTCACCACGGGATAGCGCGCGGCTTTTGGTATTTAACCGTCACACAGGCGAGACGGCTTTTGATACGTTCCGCGACATCACCAAATATCTTCCGTCGAAATCCGTGCTGGTTTTTAATGAAACAAAAGTAATCCCCGCGCGGTTTACGGTGCAAAAAGAGACCGGCGGCAAGGCCGTGCTGTTGTATATCCGCACGGAAGGAAAAAATATTATTGCGATGTGTGATCGGCCGCTTCGCGTTGGATCGAAATTGCGTATTGGCGGGACGGACGCGTTCATCGTGCGAGCGCAAGAAAAATATGTCACGCTCAAACCACTATTTCCGCTCCGCAACTGGTTTAGTATGCTTGAAAAATATGGCAAAACGCCCATTCCGCCGTACATTAAACATTCGCCGCTTTCGGAGGCGAAACTCAAAGAAAAATATCAGACGGTTTTTGCGCGCGAGCGCGGATCCGTTGCCGCGCCCACCGCGTCACTTCATTTCACTCGCGCGCTTTTGCAGAAAATAAAAAAAGCAGGTCACGATGTTGCCTTTGTAACACTGCACGTCAACCTTGGAACATTTGCGCCGGTTAAAGAAGAGCAATTTCGCACCGGAAAATTGCACGAAGAATATTTTGAAATTTCAGAAAAAACTGCGGCGATTATCAACCACGCGAAAAAACAAGGCCGGCCAGTTATTGCGGTTGGCACTACGGTTACACGCACGCTTGAATCGGCCACACGAAGAGGACACGTTCGCGCAACGCGCGGCACAACGGATTTATTTATTCGCGAAGGATACAAGTTTCAAATAATTTCTGGCATGATCACCAACTTTCACGTGCCAGAATCAAGTTTGCTCATGTTGGTTGCCGCGCTCGTGGGACGTAAAAAATTATTCGCGCTCTACACGCAAGCAATAGAAAAAAAATTCAGATTTTTTTCCTTTGGTGACGGAATGTTGATTATTTAACCTTGTAGACCAGGGTGACATCTACCACTACCTCGTTTTGCCCGGGCTGAAGGGATGGCGCGGGAAGATCGCCACCACCGCCCATGCCTATTGCCTCTCCTTTGTAATAGTACGGTGGCGTTATGGGCGGGTTGTAATTTTCGTAAACGTTAATCACTTTGCCTAGTTTGATTCCCGCGGCCTTGGACAATTCCGCGGCTTTCGCTTTTGCTTTCTCTATGGCCTCGGCGCGCGCTTGTTTTTTGAGTTCATCCTCGTCATCAATCGTAAATGAAGCGCTATCTGCTTGATTGGCCCCTGCCGCCGTTGCTTTGGCAATGACATCGCCGATGCTATCCAAATTGCGAATTTTTACGCGCACACTTTGCGATAAATTCCATCCGGTCAGTTCACGCCCCTGATTCTGCGTGTAGTTATAGTCAGCGTAGAGTTGATAATCAGTCGTCTTAATATCTTTTGCTTCCACACCCGCCTTTTTGATTGCCTCAATCACGCGGTTCATTTTTTCCACATTTTCTTTCGTGGCTACTTGTGCGGTTTGCGCTTTTTCCGTGCGCACACCAAGCGTTATCTCCGCGATGTTCGGCGGCGCAAACACGCGGCCGGTGCCGTCAACGGAAAATCGATCGGCCGGCTGGCGGCTCCGCATGAACCATGCTGGCATGGTGAGAACGGCCGCGCTCGCAACGACACCCAAGATGGAGAGGGTGAATTTTTGGACGGGGGACATAGAAAGAAATAAAATGATTATAAAGAGATGACGTATCTATCGTATCTTTTCTTACCGCTTCTGTCCACCCCACTTGACGGATTTTTGCCCGTCAGGTAGGATAGCTACACATTTACATATGCTCGTCATCCGCATGCAACGCATGGGCCGCAAGCGACAGCCGTCGTTTCGTCTCATCATACAAGATAAAACACGATCACCACAGTCAAAACATGTAGAGATTGTGGGCTTTTATAATCCTCGCACAAAAGAAAAAGGGTTTAAGGAAGACCGTATTGCGTATTGGTTGGGCCAGGGCGCGCTTCCCACGGATACCGTGAACAATCTTTTGGTGAACGCCGGATTGATTCATGGCGAGAAGCGCCGCACTGTGACACTCTCGGGCGCGCGCAAGGCACAGATTGCGGAAGCCGCAAAGAAGGCGGAAGAGGAAGAGGCGTCGAGTGTTTGACAGCGCTCTTCCTTTTTATTACACTATATACACCGTTCGTACTGAATATATCAGACGGACTGCAGTGCTTGGCCCCCTGTGGGCGCCGTCGACGGGACTGCCATTTGATTTTTTCACCGAAACGAATGTATGCAAACAGATCAGCAGTTTGTTGAAGACATGGTGAGAGCTATCGTCAACAATCCGAACGATGTCAAAACCGAACGGACCGTTGACGAGCGCGGTGTCTTGATCACCCTTCACATCAATCAAGCGGATATGGGATATGTGATTGGACGGCAAGGCCAGACCGCGCGCGCGCTCCGAACGCTCCTCCGTATTGTGGGAGCCAAGAATAACGCGCGAGTGAACTTGAAGATCCACGAACCGGAAGGTTCAACCCATTACGCACGTCCAGCGGCGGACGAGAATGTGGATACCAGCGCCGTTGAAGAAATGACTATTTAACATAGACAAGAAAGAAAAACCATGGTATAACTATCATGGTTTTTCTTTTATGCGTTTTTCTGTTGTTACCATTTTTCCCGAGCTGATTACGGGCTACTGCAGCGAGTCCATTTTAGGGCGTGCGCAACAAAAGAATTTGATTGACGTCAACGCTGTGAATGTGCGGGATTTTGCCACAGACAAACACCACACCGTGGATGACTCGCCGTATGGCGGTGGGCCGGGCATGGTTCTGCGGCCGGATGTTATTGCAAGCGCGCTCGCGTCACTTGGTGTGCTCAAAAAAAACGGTGAGCGCCGCAAAGAAAAAAAACGCCGCGTCATTTTGTTGTCACCGCGCGGCAAACAATTTGATCAGCGCATGGCAGAGAGGTTTGCGAAACTTGATGCATTGGTCTTGATAAGCGGCCGGTATGAAGGAATAGATCAGCGCGTGCATGACCACATGATTGACGAAGAAATTTCTGTGGGTCCGTATGTGCTCGCGGGCGGCGAGCTCGGCGCGCTCGCCATTTTGGAGGCAGTCGCGCGGCTCATCCCGGGCGTGCTTGGGAATGAGGAGTCGCTTGTGGAGGAGACGCACACGAGCGGAAAAGAATATCCGCACTACACTCGTCCAGAAATTTTTAATAAGCGGCACGTGCCGGAGATTTTACTTTCCGGCGACCACAAAAAAATTCAGGAATGGCGGCGGAAGATGCAGAAATAAAAAAGCATGGGCTTGACATCGTAGCATCTTTGTGGTTATATAGCGCACGAGCATGCAGGAGGGAGGCATGACCGAGCGGGCAGTGCCGGAGAAGAAGCGGAGGAGACGGCGACGTGGTTGGGGAGGATGCCATGAATGCAAGGAAGCATTTTACGAACGAACCGGCTCTGTGTTGAGCCCCTGTGAACGTTGTCACAAATATTATTGTACCGAGCATTTGTGGGATCATAAGAATCCCGATGATCGGCGCCGCAAGTGTCGTAAACCGAGTGACAGGCAGATGACCCTCCTGTGATTCGGTTTTTATTTTTCCACAGTTTTTGTTGTGGCGATGATGTATTTGTGATACAATAAAACAGGTTCAAAAATGAGGAGGAGCGCGATGCAGAGACCGCATGAGTTGGACCATCGGTATGGTCCGCAGTTCCACATTCTTGATGATCTGGTGGCAACAACGAAGCTCGCGGCGGTGCGAAACCGTGAGACGGTTCAGCCGGAATTGAATCGGTTGGTTGCGGATTTGTATCGGTTTCTCGTTTGGCGTGTTGTTGCCCAGGAAATGCCGCATCAGCACCTTGAGGTGCCAACACCCATGGTGGATAATCTGCCGATGGGTGACGCGCCGCGCGGCGTCTGGTCCGGTACGATTCTTGATCGGCGTACCCGCGCCGTGGTGCTTTCCATCGCGCGCGCCGGCACATTGCCCGCGCAAGTGTGCTACGATTTTGTCGCTGGGCTTCTGGGCGGAAAAGCGATGTGCATGGACAATCTTTCCATGAGCCGCACCACCGATAAGGATCATAGAGTAACGGGCGCCGCCATCCATGGCGCAAAGACCACCGCGTCTATTCAAGGAAGTTACCTCCTTATCCCGGATCCCATGGGAGCGTCCGGCACCACTTTGTGCCAAGCGCTTGAGTATTACCGAACCTCGGTGAGTGGCACACCCGCCGGTATCATTGCCATGCATCTCATGGTGACGCCGGAGTACATCAGGATGGTGCGCGAAAAGTGGCCCTTGGTGCGCGTATACGCACTGGCCATTGATCGCGGACTTTCTCCGAGCGATGTGTTGCAGGCAGTCCCGGGTGATCGCATTGACGAGGAGCGCGGCCTGACCGACACCCAATACGTGGTGCCTGGCGCCGGCGGTCTGGGTGAACGCATCACCAACGTCTGGGTATAGTTTGCTTCTGGCCTACGGTTTTTCTCGCAGGCCTTTTCTTTTCATCCACACCCAATCCGCACGCGCCCTTGACAGGTTTTAAGGGATCATATAAGATAATCTCGCGCTAGAAGTTCACAATATATATTCGCCCAGGTCTTGGACGCGTGTCCCGGAAACCGGGATGAAAAGAGTCGCTCGCAAGGGGTGCTCTTTTTCGTTCTAGCGCTCGTACGTTGACAACACACATGTGACAAAGACGTGTTCCGATAACCATCGGAACAATCGTCTATTCCAAAAAAGTTGAATCAATCCCATCATCACGATGGGAACAATGAATTGTAGAGCCAATTCATCTCTCTTAAATGAGAGTTTGATCCTGGCTCAGGATGAACGCTGGCGGCGTGTCTAAGGCATGCAAGTCGTACGGATCAGTGTTTCACACTGGAGACGCGAGGCTGGGGTAAGTACGTATACATTTTATTATGATACTACATTATTTCGGCGCCCTCGTGTTTCCGCTGTGGAACATTGGTTAGTGGCAAACGGGTGAGTAACACATTGGCAACCTACCTTTGAGCCGGGCATAACCTCCCGAAAGAGAGATTAATACCCGATAGTCATGGGGGGACGAACGTCATTCCCATGTAAAGATTTATCACTCAAAGATGGGCCTATGGTCTATCAGCTTGTTGGTGAGGTAATGGCTCACCAAGGCTACGACGGATAGCGGGCGTGAGAGCGCGACCCGCCTCACTGGGACTGAGACACTGCCCAGACTCCTACGGGAGGCTGCAGTCAAGAATATTCCCCAATGGACGAAAGTCTGAGG
>CAZWRL010000021.1:0-14386 GCA_964636345.1 uncultured Gammaproteobacteria bacterium
TGGTGCCCGGGAGAGGAGTTGAACCTCCACGCCTTACGGCACAGCCACCTCAAGGCTGCGTGTATACCATTTCACCACCCGGGCATACCTTAATTTCAAAACATTCTCCCCTGCCCTACAATCATCTGCAATCGTTTGGGAGCAAGGCGAATACGCACCGCCATCTCTTTTGATATGACACTATCCATTTCCATGGTAAACGGCTCGCGGCCGCGCACCACCATTTCTTTGAACGGAAACACGCTTGCCGGAATTGCGTGTTCACGGCGAAAGAATCCGCCGCGCGTTACCGGCTGAACAAACGCTTCCAGTTTACCGTCCTGCGGATGAATGCGTGTGCGCCGCACAAATGTCTCACCCACAAAGGGGCGCAAATTGCACACCGTCATCGCCATTTCACTATCGATAGATGACACGGCAAACTGTCCATCATATTCAGCGCGCAAAATAGCCGGACGAATCTGCAACTGGGAGACAAAATACCGATCATTCACCTCGCCGACATCCAATTCCACAATCCTCCGTCGTGACAACACATCACACGCCGCCGTGCCACCAGGAATGCCCAGCATCTGCGCCACGGTTTGTTTATCGTCAACGGGGAGATAGCCAAATATGACATCGCATTCCGCCACCCGCGACAACACGCGCCCAAGCGTTTCATCATTCCCCAAAATCACTACCGTCTGCGCGCCGTACCGCATCTCGTCATCCACAATTCCATACGCATTGGAAAGCGTGGTGAGACGAATAATCTTACCACTGATGCCAAAGTCCGTCAATCTATTTTCAATGGCTTTTACGTCAGACCAATACCGTCGCTCGCGGAGAAACGCATCATACAAATAGATGTACATACGTTATACTCCTGCCGGCTCTTCTCCTTCTTTTAACACGGAAAGCGGCTTTTTACTTTTTGCCTGCACACTCTCACTTTCATCTTCTTTAAAAACCGAGAAATCCATGGCCGGCATGCTGCACTTGCCATGGAGCGCCGCGCCAGAGGCGATAATAATCGTGGCGGCCTGCACATCGCCTTTTATTTTAGCGCTTGAGGTGAGTTCCAACGTGCCTTTGACTTTCACATTTCCCTTGATTGCGCCGGCCACCTCCGCGCTCTCCGCCTCAACGCTTGCCACCACTTTTGCGCCCTCTTCCACACGCAAATGCCGGATAGTTTTTACACTCCCCGCCACTGACCCCTTGATGATAATATTTCCCTTACTGTTAAAATTCCCCTCCACGTGCACCGACGGGCCCACGACGGTTTCTACGGAATCGTCCTCCTGATAAGGTTCCTGTACCATAGTAGGAACATAGTAGAACGAACGGCGCGCGGAGTCAAATTACATCTCCTCCAACCATGGGATGCCGAGGATGTCCATGCCGGCCTCAAGCGTGCCTTGAGTTGCCTGACAGAGTATAAGCCGCGCCGCGCGCTGATGTGTATCATCGCACAGCACTTTATGTTTTGAGTAGAAATCTGTAAAACTTTTTGCCGTTTCATAGAGATAGCGGCACAGCACGGCTGGATTGTAGGTTGCGCGCGCCTCGTTCACGGTATCCCAAAACCGCGCAAGCATGAGCAACAGTTGTTTTGCTTCGGGTTCGGTGAGGTAATGGGATTGCTTCGCCCCGCTCCGTGTGGCTCGCAATGACGATGGAGGCGCTTTCCGTAAAATACTTGCGATGCGCGCGTAGGAATATTGAATGTATGGCCCGGTGTAACCGTCAAACGCAAGCGCCTCATCCATGTTGAACACCACCACTTTGCTCGGATCATGTTGCAACATCATAAATTTGAGCGCGCCGAGCATGATGCTATGCGCGACACCGGCAACTTTCTGAGCGCTCCAATCCGGATGACGCGTTTTTGTTTCTTTTTGCAAACGCGCCTCAACCTCCGCGCGCACTTCCTCATACCTAATAACATTCCCTGCGCGCGATGACATGGCGCCTTCCTTGGTTGTCACCATCTCATACGCCACATGCGCCATTTTCTTTTTGAACCCCATGAGTTCCAACGTGCGGAATAATTGTTTGAAATACTGCGACTGGCGATTATCCACTACGTAAATACTTTCATCCAATGTGTATTTCTTAAATTTCTCCTGCGCAAGCGCGAGGTCTTTGGTGGAATACAGCGCGGTCCCATCAGTGCGCAATACCAAAAACACACCGAGTTTGTCTTTTTCTAAATCCACAATCGTGGCGCCCTCGGAAATGCGCGCTATTTTTTTCTTGAGGAGTTCTTTTACTATTTTTTTGCCGGAATTTTCCACGGCGGATTCAAAATACCAGACATCAAACGTAACGCCGAGGTCTTTATAAATATCTTTAAACTGCCGCAAACTCCACACGCGCGTTTTTTTCCAAAGCGCGGTGAGTTTTTTATTGCCCGCTTCCAGTTTGCGCAAAATTTCTTTGGATTCTTCTTTTGCCGCTTCATCCGCTTCTGTTTTCACGTGTCCCTCCACATATAATTTCCCCAGCCACGCGCCCTCCGCGCCTTTCGGCGGTTTTTCTTTTGCGTGAAACTTCGTGAGCGCCCACAAACATTTCGCCACGTGCGCGCCCACGTCGCCAATGTAATTCGCGGCTTTTACTTGATAGCCGAATTTACGATATAAATTAACGAGCGCCGCGCCGAGCGTTGCGTTGCGCAAATGGCCCACATGAAATTCTTTGTGCGTGTTGGGTTGGGAGTATTCAATCATCACACGCTTACCCTTACCTTCGCGGCTTTTCTCATGCACGAGTACCCATTCCGGCAACACCCTGTCCGCCACGGCCGCCGCGTTGAGCGTGATATTCACATACGGACCGGCGGCGTTAGCGCTCGCAATAAGCGGCGTTTTTACGCGCGATAATTTCTTCGCCCATTCTTGCGCGATAATGCCGGGCGCTTTTTTTTGTTCTTTTGCAAATGAAAAACACGGGATCGCGATGTCCCCAAATTTTGAATCCGGCGGTATGGAAACGAGCGCGGGGTCAATGGTTACCCTGAGCGCTTTGCTCCCCGCCTTCAACACTTCACTTAAAATCTGTTGCCAGGCGTTCATATCGCCCGCACAAAATACCGTTTGCCTTTTTGAATCACCGAACCGTGTTTCACCGTCATTTCAACATCCGTCACTACGACATCATCCACCTTCACACCGCCTTGCGCGATGAGCCGCCGCGCGTCGGTTTTGCTTGCAGCAATTTTGGCGACAACCAACACGTCAACAATAGTCCCACGCGCTTTCACGGTAGGCATGTCGCTCGGCTTTTCTTTTGCCTGAAACACGCGCACAAAATGCGCTGCCGCTTTATCCGCGACAGCCGCGCTGTGATACAACGCCACTACCGTGCGCGCAAGTCGCGCCTTGAGGTCGCGTGGATTCACGCCGCCCTTCATTGCTTTTTGTAATTTTTCAATTTCATTTACAGGCACATCCGTTGCCAATTCAAAATACGGAATAATCACGGAATCATCCATCGCCATAATTTTCCCGAACATCTCCTCCGGCGTATCTGAGAGCGCGATACATCCGCCTTCGCTTTTACTCATCTTTTTACCCTCATCGTTCGTGAGCAGTTTGAGCGTCATCACAAACTTCTCTTTATTTTTGAGCGCCTTCATGAGCGTGCGCCCAACGAGCATGTTGAATGTCTGATCAGATCCGCCAATTTCAAGATCAACATCCATCGCCACGCTGTCATACCCCTGCATGAGCGGGTACAAAAACTCCGGAAGGGAGATTGGCTTGTCTTCCTGCAAACGACGTTGAAACATGTCGCGCTGAATAAGCTGCTGAATGGTAAAATGACCGGCAAGATCAAGCACGTCCGCAAACGTAAACCGCGAGAGCCACTTATCATTGAACATCATTTTTGCCGCATGCGTTCCAGTAAATGATAAAATTTTAGATGCTTGCTTTTTATAGGTTTTAGCGTTTGTCATCACTTCCGCGCGCGTGAGACGCTTCCGCGCGGCGGTTTTATCCGTGGGGTCACCAATCATGCCGGTGAATGAACCAATAAGCAAAATAACCTCGTGGCCAAGGTCTTGAAACTGCCTCAATTTTCGCAACTGCAACGCGTGCCCAATGTGCAAATATGGCGACGTTGGATCAACGCCCATGTATAACCGCATGCGCTTTCCGGAAAGCAATAATTTCTCCAACGCCTCTTTCGTCGGATAAATCTCCGCCACGCCCCGCGTGAGGAGTTCGTGAATTTTTTGCGGATCCCTACTGATGGACATAGCACATCCAATCTATCACACCGACGGACCTTCTACAATAATGATCCGCTTTGCGCCATGCGGCACATCGCCGCCGTTCCAGTCATGGATGGCATTCATGAGCGCGTCATAGGTATACGTAAACTCCGCGCCGCGCGTGTTCGTGCCCGGATCGTTCGTGATAAATTTCGTCTCCGTGTATCCTTTGACAACCAGCATGTGATACAACGGCCCGCCGTTTTTAAAATACGGATTCGGAAGCGCTTTGCCATACGCCGGCGCCAGCACCGGATGGCCGGCCGCTACGGCTTTCTTAATATCCTCCACCGTGGGATCATCCACAATGCGCGCGCGCAGTTTGAAATATTCTTCCAACATCACCACGGTCTCTGCCACCGTCGTATCTTGATAATATCCAAACCGTTCCTCTTCCCACGAGATTGCTTTTTTGAGCAGGGCATCGCCCGCATCGCCAATCACCATGTCGCGCGTATCACCTTGATAATACAATGATGCCATAATGGCCGACGCTTCTTCACACGCTTCTTGATACGGCATGTCCCAATTCCGATGCGGCGCTTGCGAGACGAAGGGGATTTTGAGATTAACCGCGGCGGCAACGAGCGCTGTTGAGGTGGTTGTGCTGATGTCACTGCGAGGAATATTTGTCCCTGAGAGAAGCGAAGCGGAGTCGAAGGGAAAAAATGACGAAGCAATCTTTGGGGCGGCGTCTGGATCCTGGATAGCCGAGGCGGCTTCCGGGATGACAATAGACACCGCCTCTGGCAACTCCGCACGCATCCGCGCATCGCGAAGATTATACCATTGCTCACGGAGATACGGCCGCCCCCACACCGCGCCCGCCCCCAAAAGAACCACAAGAAACGCAAAAACAAGCGCCGCTCTGCGTCCGCCTCGCTTGACAATTCTGCCGGTTTTACCTATGCTATGCCCTACCATCGCACTCATTATGACACCTTTCTTTGAACTCATCCATGAAGACAAAAAAACCGGCGCGCGAGCCGGTATTTTACATACGGCGCATGGCGATGTGCCAACACCCTGCTTCATGCCGGTGGGAACGCAAGCATCCGTCAAAGCGCTTGATTCAAAAGATGTGGAGGCGCTTAACGCGCCGATTATTTTAGCAAACACCTATCATCTGCATTTGCGGCCTGGCGAGGATACCATCGCGCGCCTCGGCGGATTGCATAAATTTATGAACTGGAACCGGCCCATCTTAACCGATAGCGGCGGATTCCAGGTATTCAGTTTGGCAGTGGAAGATACCGAGCACGGGAAACTATGCAATGTTGATGACGACGGCGTCACCTTTCGTTCGCATCTTGATGGTTCAGAACATCGCTTCACACCGGAAATTGCCATGGATATCCAACACAAACTCGGCGCGGATATTATGATGGCGTTTGATGAGTGCACACCGGATACGGTTGATCACGCCCGCGCAAAAGAAGCGATGGAACGCACGCACAAGTGGGCGGAACGCTCGCTTGCGGCGCACGACGCCCTTCGACAGGACTCCCTTCGACATGGCTCCGGGCAAAAAAACCAGCAACATCTTTTTGGCATCATTCAAGGCGCTGCATTTCAAAACCTGCGCGAAAGAAGCGCGCGATTCATCACCTCACTTCCATTTGACGGCATCGCGATTGGTGGAGAATCCATTGGATTCAACATGGAAGAAACGCGCAAAACACTGGACTATCTTGCGCCGCTCTTGCCGAGC
This sequence comes from uncultured Gammaproteobacteria bacterium, assembly GCA_964636345.1. Taxonomy (GTDB): domain Bacteria; phylum Patescibacteriota; class Patescibacteriia; order Magasanikbacterales; family JBBTXJ01; genus JBBTXJ01. Next base: position 5,976 of record CAZWRL010000021.1, read on the forward strand.
AATAAACCGCGCTATACCATGGGCGTGGGCTATCAGCCGCAAGATTTTTACGACGTGGTAACACGCGGCGCGGATATGTTTGACTGCGTCTCGCCCACGCGTATGGCGCGCAATGGCACGCTGTTCACGAGTGAAGGGCAAATGCGCATCACCAACGCGGAGTATACAGAAGACACGCGACCCGTTGATGCCGCGTGCGCCTGCCACACCTGCAAAAATTATTCCCGCGCATATCTCCATCATTTATTCAAAGCGCGGGAATTATCCGCGTATCGCCTTGCCACCATTCACAATCTGCATCATTTCTTGACGTATATGCGCGGTATGCGGGTGGCGATTATGGAGGATCAACTCTCGTCATTTCGAGCGAAGCGAACGCAGTGAGCGAAGTCGAGAAATCTCAACAATGACAATCTTACTATGCGCTACTACGACCCACAACATAATCGCCTCATCTACATCGCCGAACAAGCGTCCCCGGAATATTGGGATCGGCATTGGTCCTTCGACAGGCTCAGGATAGAGGATTTACGGCGTGAAATTACACGGAAACATTATGATTTTCTCGTGCTCCCCACTACGCGGGATTATCTCTCCTCCGGCAGCCGCGTGCTGGAAGGCGGCTGCGGAACGGGCGTGCATGTCTATAATTTACAGCGCCACGGATTTGAAAGCATCGGCATAGATAACGCGCCGGAAACCGTACGCCTCGCGAAAGTTGCGGTGCCGGAAATGGATATCCGGCTTGGCGATGTGCGCTCGCTTGAATTTTCTGATGATTATTTTGACGGCTACTGGTCCATCGGCGTCATTGAGCACTTTTGGGATGGTTATGCCAAAGTGATGAAGGAAATGCATCGCGTCCTAAAACCCGGCGGCTATTTGTTTCTCACGTTTCCGTATATGTCGCCACTGCGGAAATGGAAAGCGCGCCGTGGAAAATACTCACCCTATAATGAAACACCCGAGCCAGCAAATTTCTATCAATTCGCGCTTGATCACGAGCAGGTCGCGCGGCACTTCATCAAAAACGATTTTGCACTCATAGAAACAAAACCGATTGATGGTTTCAAAGGATTGACAGATGAAAGTACTTTTGCCAACCGAATACTCGGCCGCCTCACATGTGGTAGCACTCTTTTTAATAAAATAATAAAAGTGATCTGTTCTCGTCTTTTTCAATCTGGTTGTGGGCATTCAGTACTGCTGGTTCTACAAAAAAAACGCTAGTTAACTCCAAGTAGCTCTACATCAAACACGAGTGTTGCGCCGGGCGGGATTACGGCGCCGGCACCACGATCACCATAACCCAAATCCGGCGGAATGGTAAGCTTGCGCTTGCCGCCAACTTTCATACCAAGAACACCCTGATCCCATCCTTTAATAACTGCCCCGACGCCGAGATTAAATTCAAATGGCGTCCCGCGATCAACGGAACTGTCAAATTTAGTCCCGTTGGTGAGCCACCCCGTGTAATGCACACTGTTATACGGTGCTTCCACGCTTCCCTCCTTGTGTTGATACTATGCCACGCTGGTGCTTCCGCAACTGTGCTCCTCACCCTCTGGTGATTGCCCGCCGCAATGATCACATACGACGCGCTTTTCAAACGGCTGGCCGTGACTGGCGCACCCTTCGGTGCCACAAGCGGTCTTGCCACCGCCAAACTCTTCTTCGGAGACGGAACCCCCACAGCCCCCGTTGCACACAAAACGAACGGACATACGCGATACATTAAAAATAACAGTTTCATTTAACCACATACGGAGAAAATAAAAAAGCGCTCGTGATCTTTCACGAGCGCGTAAGAAAATCACGCATGGCGGCTGTGTGCGTGGGGAATGCAAGCTCCTCATCCCCACGCACTATTGACAAAATTGATGGAATATGATATCTTCTTAATCATCAACGTCTGAAGGATAGACGTAAGGAGAAGGAGGTAGTGGTGTACGAGTATGAACGCGAGCGTGAGATGCTCAATATGCAGTTCCAGGGCCCGGAGCAGCAGCAGCCGTTCCATCAGGCCATCTCGGAGCCGGCCGATCCGTACTGCCGTGTGAGCTGCCACGTCCATGTGGAGCCGCCGTGGAAGCCGGTCGAGCCGGTGTGGAAGCCCGAGCCAGTGCGAGCCCTCCCGATGCCAGATCTGGCGAGTGCGTTCACCTCGTACCGTGAGCGCCAGATGGAGCAGTTCAGGGTGGCCGTCAGGCCGGTCGAGCCGCTCTCGCTGTCTGACCGGTTCTTGACGTACAACGCGCTGATCCCGTTCTCGCGGCGCGGCGGCTGCGAGTCCCACGGCATCAGCGGCTGCACCATCTGCTTCTAGCCCTTACCTAGGGCGAGACCTCAAGCGAGGTGTGTGGAAACATACACCTCGCTTTTTTAATCAAGAATATCTTCCCATTGACACCTCAAATACACCAATGTTATTGTCTTACTAGTAACGCTCCTTACAAGGAAGTAGGTGTACCATGGAAAATGACCAGGGAACGGGCTCATGGGTACTCCCGTGTGGCCATGAGGTAGTTGACAGAGAACAAACGCACTACTGCGAATACATCTCAATTGTGCCGCTCCTCGCGCTTATTGGCCCAAACAGGGCAACGAGGCCGCGCGAATTCAATCACCACGATGAATTTCAGTTTGTCGTGGTACACCAGATTGCGGAACTCGCGTTTGCCGTTCATCTTCATACGCTCCGTGCGGTTATTCGTGCGCTCGTGGCCGATAAGTTGCCACACGCGGAAGCACTGCTCGCGCGCGTCATTCAATGGACAAAATTCCACACGCACCTGGTATGTCTTCTCTTCACCATGAAACCAGAAGATTTCTTTCAATTTCGTGCGCCACTCGCACCGGCTTCCGGCGCCGAATCCTACCAGTTCCGTGAAATCGAAATTCTCTCTGGTATGCGCGCGGAATCCGACTACGCAGAAGGCCATGGAAAAAAGTTCACCTTCCGCCAGTCCATTGATCGTCAACCAGGAAAGAGTCCCGGACAATTTCAGTCACGCTGGTGGTTGGAACGATTCAATGGCCTATTAAATGAGTTATCGCTTGCCAAAGCATTTGATGAGATGCTCGCACGAAAGGGGCTCACGCTCGCTGCACTCTTTTCTTTACAACATGCGGGTGACGAGTACCAGATCCTACGTCGTATTGCCCGCAAACTGTACGAGTACGAAAATGCCTTCACAACGTACCGTGAACGGCATGCGGATGCCGCATTGCACCAAATTGGAGGCGAACCGGGTACGGCTGGCACCGAAGGAGTAGGATACCTTCGCGCGGTGGCACGTATCGCACGTTTTCATCCAGAACTTCACGCATTCATGGATAAGCGACGCAAGGAAAAGGAATCGGGCAAGGCCTGGGAACTTTAGACCTTGACAACCCATGGGCGCCTATGTTTAACTTGGCCCTAGTTGCGCCGGCGTAGCTCAGTCTGGTAGAGCAGAGGACTCCAAATCCTAAGGTCGCGGGTTCAAATCCTGTCGCCGGTGCCCTCCGGCTGGGCGTGATGGGTTATCCTGTCACGCTCAGCCGGCTTTTTTTATTGATACGAAAAAGGTTGCGTGTTAGGCAACCTTCGTCTAATGACTATTGAGGCACTGGAGTGGTGTCACGCCGGGCACATGCCCAATACGCGCGCCACACGTAGTGCAGGCAAACATGTACCGGCCAACCTGATTAAACCCGTCATTGCGCAACCGCCTGCAAGTAGGACATTGCGCATAGCCACCGTTCTCATTCAATTCAACCTGCGAAAGACCATACGTCATGTCGCAATGGGGACAGTAGAACGTATAGGAAAACGTATAGCTTGGCGACGATCCCCAACCCATCGCAGTTATCCTCTTGGGCGGAAAACGCCCATACAATCAGCCACATACGCAGTCGTCTCTTCAAAAACGACCCGCGCCTTCTTGCTGCCCTCCTCCACAATCTCCTCAATACGTTCCGGATGAGCGGCTAATTCCAGGCGGCGCTCTTGAAAGTCCGCGAGACATGCCACCACGCTTCCGGCAAGTGCGTCCTTGCACTCAACACAGGAGATGCCCGCAGTGCGACAACCGTCTGCGCTCCACTGAACTACCACATCAGAACTCACGAGACCGTGTAGTGCGAAGATGACACACTTCGACGGCGTGCCCGGATCTTCACGGCGAATACGCGCCGGATCAGTTGGGGCACGACGAATTTTCCTCGTCATAACCTCTGGCGTATCGCTCAAATAGAGCGTCTGACCAGGCGCTTCGCTCTTACCCATCTTGCCAAAATGCCCCGCGCTATCCTGCGCGACAAGACCGGGTACAGAGAGCATCTCTTCTCCCAAGTCGTCTGGCACAGGGAAGTACCTCCCGTAACGGGTGTTGAACTTCCGCGCAAGCTCGCGCGTCAATTCAAGATGCGGCTTCTGGTCAACGCCAACCGGAACAAAATCGGCCCGTGGCCCCAGAATGTCCGCGGCCATCAGAACCGGATAGGCAAAAAGTCCCACATTCACATCATCAGGATGCTTGGCTGCCTTGTCCTTATAGGTAGGCAGTTTTTCAACTTCACTGGCTGGTGCGAGACACGCAAGATACCACGTGAGTTCAGCAACCACCGGCACACGCGACTGGATGTAGATGACCGCTCGCGCCGGATCAACACCGGCAGCCAGCATATCCATCACAATCTCCGGTGCCTCCTTGCGAATCCTGCTTGCATCCTTGTGGGTCGTCAACGTATGCAAATCCGCAATGAAGAAAAAGCATTGCCGCGTTGGATCGCGCGAAAGCGCGGCAAATCGTTCAAGCACCCCGAGATAGTTACCAAGGTGCATTCGTCCGGTTGCTCGGATACCCGAGAGCACCACCACTTTTCCGTCAGGTGTCATCTGTTACTCCTTCTCCTTCTACTCGAACGTTTCTACGTTGACGCGGCCGCCGATCAAAACCTGGATGATGGACACGATGCGCTGCTTGGACAGCGCACGTTCATCGGTTGTCTGTACGAACCGATCGGCGATACCGTCTGCAGTCAGCCCTTCCTGTCGCAGATGATCCCCGTTTTCCCACCACCAGGCAAAGAAACGCTTCACTGCCTCTTCTTGACGCTGTTCCATCGGCTAACCTTCCTATGTGAAAGAACATACTTACCGTATCACTCAACCCATCGCCTGTCAATAGACCCTTTTAAAAACAAAAAGCTCGTGACAGATATGACACGAGCGATATTACAATCGAATTTACGGTTACTTTGCTACTAACTTTATTGCCGCCTCTAGATCCTTAACAATATAGAGGCATAGTGTCAAGGCATTTGACAGCCGTTCTGCCCATGGTATACTATCTTCATAACATATGAAAATAGCATCCAGATTTGTATATTGGTGGCACATCATGCATCCCGCTTGGGAGCGAGCCGGTCGGTTTGCGCTGTAAATAAACAAACAGCAAAAATACCAGCGCCCGCTTCCCGTGGGCGTTTTCATTTTGTATGCTGATGATTCGGCGGGTACCGAGCCACCAGCACACAAGAGAACTTTACATGTGTGACAGTGCGTGCTGGCCTGCCACACCAAACGAGGGCGCCCATGACCGACGAGGAGCAGTTACTCTCTCGCTTCACGTTCAACGGAGAACGTATCGGCTGGCTTGGTGTAGAACGCGAGTTCTTCCTGACCGCCCTGGATAACGAAATGCCGGTGCCGGAATCACCGCGTTTTATTGAAGCTGTTCACGATCCAGTGATGTGGACGTATGAACTATCGGCTTGTCAGGTAGAGCATCGAACGCCGCCCTGCGGTAACCTCGCTCTGTTAGCCGATGCAATTGCGACGGGCCAAACACAAGGTGAATCACTCACAGCCAGTATCGGACTACGACTCACGATTCGTGAAGTTGGACCCGCGGATATGCCGCTTGACATCTACCCGCACGAACCGCGCTACCGAAAAATCGCAAAGCGCCTTCCGCAACCGGTGCTTTCCGCGGCCTGTCGGGTCACGGGAACACATGTTCATTACGGTGTAGAATCGTTTGCACACGGTATTCGAGTACTCAACCTGCTCGCGCAACACCTTGACGAATTCATTATCATGGGCGACAGCTCAAACGGGGAACGCATCCGTCTCTACAAGGAGATGGCTACGCGTTGGCAGCCGGTTCATATTGAGTCGCCGGAACATTTTGCCTCGATTATGCTTGCAGAAGCACGCGCGCAGAATTCAGTGGACGTCTTTAACCCACGGAACTGCTGGCACCTCATTCGATTCTCCAAGCACGGAACTGTTGAAGTGCGCGCATTCGGCATGACGCGCGACCTTGAGCGAACCATCGCATGGGCCGCCCGCGTTAAGGAAATCGCGGACGCCGCGTAGCAACACTGTCCTGCCGGAGGAATACTTCTTTCGGCAGGACATTTTTTACATTATGTCTTCTTTATTCTCAGTACCATCTCATGTCTGGCATTTGCATGGCACCTCTGACGGGGGACCTCGGGTTGTCCTTCTTGGCGGCACTCACGGAGATGAGTTGGGCGGCATTGCAACTGTTCGCTTGCTCTTAAAAACGCTGGATCTTCTCAAAAAACCAAGCGGCTCATTTCCGCACCCAGAAGTGCGCGGACAACTTTTTGTTGGATTCGGAAATCCGGAAGCCATGCTACGATGTGCGCGAACGGCAAGCGACGGCCGTGATTTAAACCGCTCGTTTGTGCCAGATGAACTTGCGGCAAAACCACTGTCTAATGATCGGCTTGATCTGGTACGCGCGCGCGAACTTGCGCCGCTTCTTGCACAAGCAAATCTTCTGATTGATGTTCACAGTACCAGCTCGCCGGCGGAACCGTTTGTTTGTCTCAACACTTTTCTTCCAAAACACCGTCCATACACATCACTATTTCCCGTTCATTACATTCTTGCTGATCCTGATCTTGTCTATGTTCGTCACGAGGGAGCGCCAACCGCCCCAACCACCGATAGCCACATTGAACGAAATGGTGGCATTGGATTTTGTTACGAGACCGGGTGGGCGCAAGATCCATCAGTAGCTCCACAGATTCTTGCAAACCTCCTACCTATTCTTGAAATGAGCGAGGTTATCACCAAACAATTCCGCGCATTATTTAATCTTCCTGATCCACAGCCGCCACCAAAAAAACAGACGGTCTACGCATTACGCGAACCAATCATGATGAAAAAATCTGGATTCACCTATGCTGATGGCATGGATCACGGATGGCAGATGGTTACCCCAGACCACATAATCGGAACCTACGCAGATGGCGAACCGGTACGCGCTTCACGAGCCGGAATGTATGTATTTCCATCCGCCCCAGACCGTCTTGCGGTTGGCAAAAAAATCGCCTGGATTGCGGAAGAACAAAAATGACTGAAAATCCATCTCGCTATTGTAAATACTTCCGCACATTTTCATTGTGCTGGCTCAAGGTTTCCGCGTAATGCACGTTGCCTTCTTTGTCCGTCAAAAAGTAGTTGTCCGTGTTCGCCCACGGATTCGCCACCGCCGAGAGCGCCTCTTTGCTTGGCATGGCGATCGGCCCAAGCGGAAGCCCGGGATATTTATAGGTGTTATAGTATGAATCAATTTTGGTGTCCTTCAGTGAAACAGATGGGCTGTTGCCGCCCGTAATGTAGTTCACCGTAGAATCAACTTGGAGCGCCCAGTTGGCCGCGCGACGACGAAGTAAAATATCCGCCACTTTGCGCCGATCATCCTTGCCGCGCACTTCGCGTTCCACAATAGAGGCCATCGTGAGCCCTTCATGCACATTCATATCATTAAATTGAAAAAGTTCTGCTGCGCCTTTGTCAATAAAGAAATCCGTGCGCGCGAGCATTTTTTTGAGCACATCCTCCACCGTGGCATCCTCATACACCTCATACGTATCGGGGAACAGATACCCTTCCCAAGAAACGTACCACGGTTTCTGTTTGAGCGTCTTAAAATCGCCGGCTAAAAATTTACTTGGCTGACCGCGATCCTTGCGATAATCCCGCGCCGGTACGCCGGTATATTCAAATAAATCATCAGCGTCACGCACACCCTGTTCTTCCAGATATTTTTTTACATCGCGCAAATTCCACCCTTCAATGAAGGTGAGTTTTTTAACCGCGCGCGGTTGATGCACAATGGCTTGCGCGATTTTTGACACACTCGCGCCAATGATAACCTCTGATTCACCGGGCGCAAGGTTTTTATCAATGCCCTTGCTTTTTACGTACCACTTAAGTAGCCACCCATCGCGCGCGGGCAAGATACCATTTGCGATCAAACTTTCTTGCACCTGCGAAAACGTGGCGCCTTCCGAAATAATCACCGTCGTTTTAATATCCGGATCTCCGCTCCGCCAATACAAACGATAGCCAAGAAACAGGCCGTAGAGCGCGAGAATAAAAATGA
>CAZWRL010000022.1:0-14358 GCA_964636345.1 uncultured Gammaproteobacteria bacterium
AGTACCGATTAACCGGAAGAGCGGCGGATATTTCTTCCGCTCGTGTGTTTTCGGTAACTCCTTATTATGAAGAAACTTGGTATAGGGTACTCGGGAATGTAGATTCCAAATCAGATACAGCCCGGAGAGTATTCAATGGGCAGTGGCACGGATGGTGCTCTGTACAAAATGGGTGTCTGGCGTAATCTGAATGGCAACCGGAATGTCGCGTACCTCGACAACTGGAACGACAAGCGCAACCTCAACCTGAACTGGATCGACAACGACTGGAACAGCAACTACCGGTTTGCGGCAGTCAGCAACTTTCTTCATGCTCTCCCGATAGGTGTCGGGAGAGTTTGTTTTTCATCACGTTCTGCTTGTTTGATCCAGCCGCCAAGCATTTTGCCAACCTCTTGGAGAGGTGTTGCAAGAAACGCGTATTTTTTATAGTCAATGAGTTTGAGCTCCCACGCCAATTGCAGAAAATATTTGAGTTTATCAAACGTTAGGCTTGCTTTATGCACCAGCGACGATTTTTCTCTACGGTTTGTGTAGGTGGCACTCAAAACAAGTCCTATGCTTTCTATAAAAAGGTTATCAATATGAGTGCCGAGTGTGTAGCGTGAAAGTCGTGGAATGTGCTGCCACGATGAGTGCCATATTTTATACGCATCCGTTAGTTTAAGAAGAAGGGGAAAATCAGAACCGAGTTTCGGGGGGGGGGCTTCCTTGTAGATTATGAAAATTCAATTGACTCATACCTATAATGATATTATTTCTATTGAAAATTTACTGCTTGCGTGGCAGGAATTTGTAGCGGGAAAACGCACCAAACCAGATGTGTCCGCTTTTGGCCGGAATGTGCTTGATAATATTATCATATTGCATAAAGATTTAGCGAGCGAGCGTTACCGGCATGGTCCGTATCATCGTTTTTCTATTTGTGACCCCAAACCGCGCATCATCCATAAAGCTGGTGTCCGGGATAGACTTTTGCATCACGCCATTTATAGGATTTTGTATCCATTTTTTGACCGCACCTTTATTGCGGATTCATTTGCCTGCCGGAAAGAAAAAGGTGTACACCGTGCGCTTGGTAGATTTCGGTCTTTTGCACACATAGTGAGTAAAAATCACACGCGCACTTGCGGGGTTTTGAAATGTGATATTCGTAAGTTTTTTGCCTCTATTGATCAGGCGGTGTTGCTCCGTATTTTGGCAGAATATATACCGGATCCAAAAATTATGGGACTTCTGCGGCAGATGACGAGTAGTTTTTATGTTGCGGTTCCTGGCCGCGGACTGCCCTTGGGGAATCTGACATCACAGTTGTTTGTTAATGTATATATGAATGTGTTTGATCAGTTTGTTAAACATAAACTTAAGGTGCGCCATTATATACGGTATGCGGATGATTTTGTGCTGCTCTCCCCTGACCGAGATTGGCTACTTTTGCAACTACCACGCATGAAGAAATTTTTGAGGGAACGATTGCATCTCACCATGCATCCCAATAAGATTATGCTACAAACATTTGCCTCCGGTGTCGATTTGTTGGGTTGGGTGCATTTTCCGGACCATAGAATTCTGCGTACGGCAACAGAGCGGCGGATGATGCGGCGGATACGCAATAATCTAACCGAGGCGACGGTGCAATCGTATCTTGGATTACTCCGACACGGTAATACACAGAAATTAAAAAAGGAGGTTTTGCATATTGCATGGTTGTGGGGTGGCGGTTGACTGCGTGGTGATTATGTTTTACTCTAGTAAGTACTTATGGAGGTTGCTTCACATAGCCACTGGATTCTATCGCCCCGATTATATCGGGGGTCCAGAATGACATTTGTTACGTTAACAATGACGGTTTTGGTGGGTTTTTTTATTTTTGCGCCGCCTGTTCACGCCGCTTCCTACAGCGCCGAGATTGTTGAGCCGGTGGCAAAGATGGCGCTTGCTCCCGGAGAAAAAGGCATGGTTTCTCTTTTGATTAAAAATACCGGTTCCATAGCGTGGCCGGTTACGGGTCGCGGGTATGTTTCCGCCTACACCTTTGATCCGAAGTATCGTTTGAGCCGTTTGGAGGATAAGAGTTGGCGTCGGCGCGACCAGCCGGCCACGATTGCCGCGGCCGTGAAGCCGGGCGCTTCCGGGTATCTTCGTTTTCCGGTTTTGGCGCCGCTTGAGCCAGGTGTGTACAAAGAAACATTTCATCTTGCGGCCGAGGATACGGCGTGGATTGCCGGTGGGAAGTTTGTGGTGACGGTGGAGGTTTTGGAAAAAAAGATGGGTGATAATCGGGAGATTGCAAAAAAAATTCAGGATGACAATACAAACGTTTCGGCAAGCTCCACGTTTACTCTGCCACACAAGGCATTACTCCTTGCGCGGTCGCACCGGAAAATAGAAGCCGTGGGCGGTGAGAATATCTTGATGCGGTTTGGGTTTAAAAATGTGGGCGAGACGACGTGGATTGAGCGGGGTATTGGATACGCGGATGTGGCGCTTGCGCTCGTGGATTCTATCGCGCCGACTGCGTCGGCGCTCCAGAATGACAGAGGATTTGCTCACGAGAGTTGGCTATCGGCGCGCGAGGTGGTGAAAATTGCATCAGGTACCGTGGCGCCCGGACAGACGGAATTTTTTACGTTCAATGTGCGCACGCCTGCGAAGAGCGGCGCGTATACGCTGCGATTGCAATTGACCGCAGGCGAGCAACGGGTAGACGGTGGCGAGATTGAGGTTCCCGTAACCGTGACGGCTGATGCGGTCAGCACAAGCGGTGAGCCGGCCCCGCTCGCGTTCGGCGGCGAGGCGGTACTTCTTAGCGAGCCGATCATTCGCGTTGGTTTGTTCAAGCCGGAACAACCCGTGGAGTTTAAGTCATCCTTTGTCTATGTTTTGCGTGATGCGAACGGCCTCATTCTTTATGAATTGCCGACGAGCACACAGGCGGTTGTACATTTTAAAAGGAGCAACCCTTCGACTACACTCAGGGCAGACCCTTCGACAAGTTTAGGGACCTATACATTTTACGCACAGGGAACAACATTGACGAGCGAGACGCAGTTTAGATTGGAGCCGAAGGTGGCATCGGTTGTTGGTCTGGATCCCGGATCCGGCCAGGGGTCGGTCCGGGATGACAGTGTAGGCGCTTACTTTGAACTATTGAATCACGAGGACAGGCCGACGTGGAATCGCGCTATTAATTACAATCAATTTCGCGGCGTGTTTGAACTCCGGTATAGCGCAGAGAATGATAAGGTGTGGGCGATCAATGAACTCCCCATGGAGCAGTATCTCGCGGGGCTTGCCGAGGTGTCAGAAAATAAGGTGCCAGAGTTTTATAAAGCGCAGGCGGTGGCGGCGCGCACGTACGCCTATTATCAACTGCAAGATGGGCGCAAGCACGCGAGTCGCAATTTTGATGTGAATGCATCACAGGGCGATCAGGTGTACGCGGGATATGTGCGAGAGCAGACGTTTAAAAAAGGCGCGGAAGGTGTGGTTGCGACGCGCGGTGAAATGATAACGTATAACAAAGATGTGGTTGTAACCCCGTACTTTGCGCAATCCGACGGCAAAACCCGCACATGGAAACAAGCGTGGGGTGGCAGCGATAAACCATGGCTTGCTTCAGTGATTACGCACTACGATAACGGTCGTGCGCGGTATGGTCATGGAGTTGGGATGTCCCAATATGACGCGGCAAAGCGGGCGGAGAAGGAGGGGCTTGATTACAAAGCGCTTTTGAAGTATTACTACCAAGGAGTTGCGGTTGGGCGGGTTTTCAAGTAGTAACTTGACAGATTTTGTCATCTGTGGTACGATACAAATCCCTGTGCTGAATGGTGTCCAGATGGCCTGATAACGTTCGGATGAGTGGATCGGAGAAGGGAAGGTTCGGTGGGCTAGGGGGCGCCAGGTGCGCCCTACGGAGGTGGCTGTGCGTGTTCTCTCCACGTGTTGTGGTGAGCACGCGAGACAGGGTGTGAGTGGTGTGCCTTTGTAAGGTAAGTTAGGCAGTAACAAACGTTGGAAACCTTCAATATTTGTGCACACCGCACATCCGGTAGCCCTTTTCTTAACAAGATCCCGTCCGGTGCAGCGGCTGCGTAACGCCGCGCGAAAAACGTCCGTGGAGGGAAGGCCGAACCCGGTGAAGCGGTCCTGCAACGCGCAGGATCGGGCCGCCTGTCGGTACGCCAATCAGCATGGGGAAGGCCGGTGCTCTCAAGGTCGCGAGACCACAAGAGTACCGGCTTCTTTTTTATCTTGCTATAACCATCCTTTGGCTTCTGCCGCGTCTTCGCGGGCATCAAGCTCTGCTAGTTTTAGAATTTTGCTTCGAATGAAATGTGGCTTTGGAATGTTTTGAAATTCAAATTTTTCTTTTGCGCCGGCGGTTTGGATGCTCACGGTACCAAAGTCAAAAAATGTGCCAAATATCCCCACCGTTTTTGAGGTAACATCTTGCACCTGTTTCAGATCCAATTCTGCAACCGTGCGTTTGAACAGTCCGGCTTGGTGGATATCAATGATGCGATCATTCGTGACCACCCACACGTCAAGATAGTAATCAACAAAAAGCGCGTGGAAAAAGGTGAGGATGAGGAGTGTATAGCCACTTCCTAGAAGCACCAGAATTGGGCCCCAGAAAGGATCGGCGAGCAGGCCTTGCTCAAAGAGTGTGCCAAACACGGGTGGAATCGCGAGCAAGATAAGTACGAGGAGTATTTTTGGTATAAACGTAATGGGGTGCCGTCGCAACAGCAGTTTGATGCGTTCGTTTGCTTCTTGGTGAATCGTTTCAGAGAGGTGGTGCATAGGGTTAAAAACCGATGGGTACGGAGGCGCTATCAAACAAGGTAAAAGTTTGGGTGGTATCAAGCGCACTCACATATATTCCGGTTGTCGCGATCACGGCAAACATGAGCAACGCCACAAGCCCACTGATAGAAAAGCTGAGGAGGTTCAGCATGCCGGTGCTCACCAGGTGATAGATATTGATGGCGGCGAACACGAGGGTTAGCACGACAAAAATGGCGTAGAGGATCACGAAGAATGAGAGGGAGAGTGAAAACATAATCTATATCAGTGTAGCAGGTTTGGCAGGTGATGGAAATTTGAGGTGTTCATAGGCGAGCACGGTGGCGCAGCGCCCCTTAGGTGTGCGTTCAAGGAATCCTATCTGCAGGAGGAATGGTTCGTAGACCTCTTCAATGGTGCTGATTTCTTCAGCCGTTGCCGCGGCAAGCGTTTGGAGGCCTACCGGGCCGCCGTTGAATTTTTCAATGATGGTGGTAAGGATAAGGCGATCCGTATCCTCAAGACCGGCGGCGTCAACCTGCAGACGCATCGTAGCATTCTCTGCTTGGGGTTTCGTGATGATGCCCGTGCCTTCTACTTGCGCAAAGTCACGGATGCGGCGCAGGAGACGATTGGCAACGCGCGGCGTTCGGCGCGCGCGATTGGCAATAACGGGCAACGCATCGTTGTCAACGGTGATAGCAAGTAATGCCGCGCTGCGTTTGAGAATGTGTTCAATGTCCGGCTCTTCGTAAAATTGAAGATGGAAGGTATGGCCAAAACGATCGCGGAGCGGACCGGATAATAAACTGATGCGCGTTGTTGCGCCCACAAGGGTGAATTTTGCGAGTGGCATACGGAGCGTTCGTGCCGCCGGCCCCTTGCCCAAAATGATATCCAGCGCATAATCTTCCATTGCCGGATAGAGCGCCTCTTCAATGATACGATTCATGCGATGTATCTCGTCAATAAAGAGGACATCGCCGTTTTGGAGGTTAGAGAGAATGGCGGCAAGATCACCCACGCGTTCCAGTGAGGGTCCGGAGGTGAGCACCAAAGACCCTCCCATTTCTTTTGCGATGATGTGCGCAAGCGTTGTTTTGCCAAGACCCGGATTTCCGTAGAGAAGCGTGTGTTCAAGAGCCTCGCCGCGTGTTTGCGCTGCCTGGATGAAAACGGAAAGATTGTCCGTTATGTGATGTTGGCCGACAAACTCTCGCAATGTCTGGGGGCGCAGACCCACTTCAAATAAACGCTCGTCGGTTGCGCCCTCCGGGGCAGAAATGTTGAGGGATTGTTCATCAGAGGATGCGTCTGTCATACGGCGGTATTGTACCGGTGTGGATAAATCGCGTCAACGCGCGTTTCTCCCTTATTTTCTCATCTTGACACGTACTTGTTTGGCGCAGACGGCTTTGCTATACTAGTCATGCAGTTGTTGTACCACACCACATATAGTTTCGTACAATACAATTAACCACAATATATAGTAGATAGGGTGTAGAAGAGAGCATCAACGTGCGGAGGATTTGGTGCTCTCTTTTGTTCACCTATCACCAAGGAGTATGGGGCCACTGGATATTCAAAAAACGAGCGGAAAGGTCGAGGAGCGCAGTGAACAGGGCACGGTTGGTATGCCGCCCATGCAGGCGCCGCAGTTTCAGGAGCGACCCGGAACTTACCACGCCGATGGTTTGCGTTTTGAGCGTCGTTTTACCAAAGACGGTGTTTCTCCGTATGATTTAATTACCTACGAGAAACGTTCAAGTGTTATCCGCGAACCAGATGGCACGGTAGTTTTTGAAATGCACGATATTGAAGTTCCGGCGACGTGGTCACAAGTAGCCGTGGATATTTTGGCGCAAAAATATTTTCGTAAAACCGGTGTGCCGCAGTACGATGCGGCAGGTGCCGTGATGCGGCAGGACGACGGGTCTCCCATGCTTGGACCCGAGCGTTCGGTGAAGCAGATTGTGCATCGGTTGGCTGGCTGTTGGCGGTATTGGGGGGAGAAGTACGGGTATTTTGCATCCGAGCAGGACGCGCTGATTTTTTATGACGAGATGGCGTACATGCTTTTGACGCAGATGGCCGCGCCCAATTCTCCACAGTGGTTTAACACGGGTCTGCACTGGGCGTATGGCATTGAAGGGCCGCCACAAGGACATTGGCTTGTTGATAATGAAACCGGCGAGTCACGTGTGGCGGAAAACGCCTATGAGCATCCGCAACCCCACGCATGTTACATACAATCCGTGAAGGATGATTTGGTGAATGAGGGCGGCATTATGGATTTATGGGTGCGCGAGGCACGGCTGTTTAAGTATGGGTCGGGAACCGGCACCAATTTTTCGTCATTGCGTGGAGCGGGAGAGCGATTGTCCGGTGGCGGCAAGTCGTCGGGTATACAATCCTGGCTGTTGATTGGTGACAGAGCGGCGGCGGCTATTAAATCCGGCGGTACCACACGCCGTGCGGCCAAGATGGTTATTTTGGATGCGGATCATCCGGAAATTGAGTGGTTTATCAATTGGAAAGTTGAAGAAGAGAAAAAAGTGGCGGCGCTGGTGGCTGCCGGTTATCCGTCTGATTATGAGGGGGTTGCATACCAAACAGTTTCCGGACAGAATTCAAACAATTCAGTGCGCATCCCCAACAAGTTCATGGAAGCGGTGTTGCAAGATGGTTCATGGGAGCTGAAGGGGCGCGTTGATCCGGGCGTAAATCGCACGCTCAAAGCTCGTGATTTGTGGAATCAGATTGCATACGCGGCATGGCGTTGCGCTGATCCCGGTGTGCAGTATGACACTATCATTAACGAGTGGCACACCTGTCCAGAGTCCGGAAAAATTCGCGCCACAAATCCCTGTTCGGAATATGTCTTTTTGGATGATACGGCCTGCAATCTTGCCTCAATTAATGTGGCGCATTTTTATGACACGGAAAAGATTAAATTTGATGTTGATGCGTATCGGCACGCGGTGCGGCTTTGGACGGTGACGCTTGAACTATCCGTATTAATGTCCGCCGGACCCTATCGCGCCATGGCAGAGGGTACCTATAAATTTAGAACGCTCGGTTTGGGATATGCGAATATTGGGTCAGTGCTCATGACCACCGGTATCCCCTATGACAGTTCTGAAGCGATGGCGTTTACCGGCGCAGTCACCGCGCTTTTGACCGGTGAGAGTTATCGTACCAGCGCGGAGATGGCGCGCCTTGTCGGACCTTTTGTAGAGTATCAGAAAAATAAGGAAGACATGCTCCGCGTGATACGAAATCACCGGCGCGCGGCGTATAACGCACGGCCTGAAGAGTATGAGGGACTCACCATTATGCCGGTTGGTATTGATGCTAAGTATTGTCCGGACTATTTGCTTGCCGCATCGCGGCAGGTGTGGGATGAAGCGCTTGCGCAGGGAGAGCTGTATGGATATCGCAATGCGCAGGTAACCGTGATTGCGCCAACCGGCACGATTGGACTCTTGATGGATTGCGCCACCACGGGCGTGGAGCCGGATTTTGCGTTGGTGAAATTCAAAAAATTGGCGGGCGGCGGTTACTTTAAGATTGTCAACGAAGCGGTGCCAACCGCACTTCGCACGCTCGGTTATTCCGAAAAAGAAATTGATGAGATTATTGCCTTTATGCGCGGACGCGGCACGCTTCTCGGCGCGCCATCCATCAATCGAGAGACACTTAAGGCGAAAGGGTTTACCGACGATGATATAACAAAAGTGGAACAGAATTTGAAGGGTGTTTTTGAGTTGCGCTTCGCCTTTAACGTGTGGATTTTAGGCGAAGAGACGCTGAAGCGATTGGGATTCTCGGAGAGCCAGTATAACGATTTCAATTTTGATATGCTCTCGGCGCTTGGATTCACGGCAAACGAGATTGAAGCAGCCAATGAATATGTGTGCGGCTCTATGACGATTGAGGGCGCGCCACACCTGAAAGAGCAGCACTACTCGGTGTTTGATTGCGCTAACAAATGTGGCAAACGCGGCGAGCGTTACATTCACTTTTTGGCGCACGTGCGCATGCTGGCCGCCGCGCAACCGTTTGTGTCCGGTTCGTTGTCAAAGACAATTAATATGCCAAACGATGCCACGCTTGACGATGTGAAGCGCGTCTATATGGAATCGTGGCGTTTGTCGCTCAAGTGTTTGGCGATTTATCGTGATGGGTGCAAATTATCGCAACCGCTGTCGTCGCGAGCGGAAGATAAAACAAAGAAGGAGGTATCGGCCGTGGTCGCTGATCAACCGACGCAGACGACGTTGGCAGGGAGTGTGGACATGTTCGCCCCTGTCCAGGCGGATGTGTCAAAAGCGATTGAGGATTATGACAATGACGGTGAGGTGGTTGGACGGCGCGTGTACATTCATGGTGAGCGACGCAAGTTGCCGGCAAAACGTAGCGGTATCACGGTAGAGGCTGCCGTGGGCGGGCAAAAATTATTTCTCCGCACCGGCGAGTATCCAGACGGCACGCTCGGCGAGATCTTTATTGATATGTTCAAAGAGGGCGCGGCGTATCGGAGCATCTTGAACAGTTTTGCGGTGGCTGTTTCGTTTGCGCTTCAGCATGGGGTACCACTGGAAAAGTTGGTGGAAAAGTTTACCTTCACGCGGTTTGAGCCGGCTGGCGCGACGACCCATCCAAACGTAAAATTTTCTACGTCAATTCTAGATTTTATTTTTCGCGTGCTGGGTATGGAATATTTAGGGAGAACGGATTTTGTGCAGGTGCCGCCCAAGGGTATTCAGAAGAATCGCGCGGCACAGATGGCGCGACTTGCGGAAGTTCAGAAGACGATTGAAATGCCGCTTGCTGATCCGGAGACGCCAGTGGCGCAAAAACCAGTTGTTGATGTGGCGCAGGCCGCGACCGCTGATATGGTCGCAGAGCAGATTGTGGCGGCTGCCACGGTGACAACCGATCTGGGTGGCGGCGTTGCTACGTATCTTAAGGGTATGATGGGTGATGCGCCGATGTGTGATCAGTGTGGGCATGTGACTATAAGAAACGGTTCCTGTTATAAGTGTTTAAATTGTGGCAGTACGACGGGTTGCAGTTAAGGAACGGATTGAAAATAAAAGGACCCGCTTGGGTGTGTTGCTCAAGCGGGTCTTTGTTTCTCCTTTCGTTTTTCATTTCTTCTTTTTTTTCTTGCCGCCCTTGCCGGCGAGATCCCCGATCCAGTGGCATGTGGTGCGCAGCAGATCGCCCAGCGCCGTCCAGCCGGCGCGCCACGCCCAGCGCTCAAACTCCACGAGCCAGCGGTAGGCGGGGAAGAGTCCGCTCGTCATGCGCTCCATAACGTAACACATGATGTGCAGCAGGATGAGCAGGCCAACGATGCCAAGGAACTGTTGTTCCATCAGTACCCTCCGTTAAAAAAGAACAAGGTAGTGTAGCATCTTCTTGGCCATCTGTCAAGGATTGATTGACGCATTACGCGTAGTATGATGATATTGTGGTTATGAATAAGATTTACACGAAAACAGGCGATGCCGGTGAAACATCACTTTTTGGCGCGGGGCGCGTGCGGAAGGATCATCTGCGCGTGCGGGCCTACGGCGAGATTGATGAAGTAAACTCACTCCTTGGTTTGGCGCGCGCTACGGTTTTCAGTCACGAGAAAACAAAAGAACTTGATCCGGTGCTTGCGCGTATTCAAGACCGGCTTTTTGTTATGGGAAGTATGCTTTCAACGCCGCAAGAGGCGGCGTTATATGCAAAAATTCCGCGTCTTGCGACGGAAGATGTTATTTTTTTGGAGGTGGCGATTGACCGGCTTGCGTTGCAACTCCCGCATCTCCACAATTTTATTTTGCCGGGCGGTTCTCACGCGGCAGGACTGTTGCACGTTGCGCGCGCGGTGTGTCGCCGCGCGGAACGCACCATGGTGGCGCTCGCGCGCGACGCCACGCTTGATCCCCTGCTTGCGCAATATATCAATCGTTTGAGCGATTTTCTTTTTGAAGCCGCGCGGTGGGTGAATAGCGCGCTTGGTGTCAGCGAGACACCGTGGCGGGGATAGCAAACAGCGGCCGCGCCATGTCCCAAATTGTAGATTCGTTGTGTTTTATCTTAAGCCAGTACCACCATTCAACACCCCAGAAATAGATTTCATCAAAACCGGTTTTGCGCGCATAGCCAAGCGTTTTTTGGAAAAGATCAGGGTTCATAGAACGATAATGTTCCGCAAGTGGCACCTCAAGCGGGTGGCCGGGAAGCCATGGTTCGGCCTGTAATTCAGAGAGCACAATACGTGGCACCACATCGCGCGTGGTTTCAGCGCGGAGTTTGTAAAAAGCGGCCGGAAGCGGATACTCGAAATAATTGATGCCGGGCTTCCAAATTGTCCGATAGAGTGATACTCCAAGTACATCAACATACTGACCGGACTGATCCCAGTTACCCAATTCGCCGCTTGCAGTTGTCATGAGCGGCCGCGTTTGATCCATGCGTTCAACCAGCGCCAATTCTTTTTTGAGAAAATTTTCGTCCGGCGGCGCGCAGCGTCCGAAGAATGGCAAGAGCGGTTCATTTTCCACCTGCCAGCGGATAATTGCAGGATTGTCTTCATAGCGGGCAACAACCACCGGGAGCGCCTGTAGGATTTTTTGTTGCCGTTCACCCACATCAAGCGCCGTTGCCCACGGCGGCGTATGGCATTCCGGCCAGCGCGGGAGACGCTCGCCAATACCCATGATGATCGTGCCGCCACGTTTGGTGATTTCGTTTACCTGCCAGTCAAGGTTTTCAAAATCAAAGTGATCATCGGTTGGTTCAATTTCATTCCAGTAGGCAGCGAGGCGAAAATGACGGATGCCAAGATCATCCAATGCCGCCGTGAGAGTTTCTTTCCAATTAAGGCCCAGCGCTTCCGCGTGCGGTTTTGAAAAGGTAACGCCGTACGTTATTTTTTCTTCCGGCAAAGAAAAATCAAGGAGATAGAGGAATGTCCAGAAAGCGCCAAACAGAAGCAGGGTTACAATGGTGATAATGGCAAAGGGGTGCTTTTTAAACATACTCATGTTTCTGGTTCAGGCGCCGCGCCGTGTCCCATAAATCGCAGAAGATCGTGGTTGATGCCATTTTCCAAACAGATACGCGCATACACGCGGGCGCTTGGACGCGGATTGCGCGCACGATCGTGTTCGTAATCTATTTCAATCAAACCGAAGCGCGGCGCAAAACCTTTATCCCACTCAAAATTGTCGGTTAACGACCAATAACAATAACCACGCACATCCGCGTTGGCATGGATAGTGTGATAGATCTCTTTAATATGCGATACGATGAAACGACTGCGGCGATCATCATTCACGGCCGCGATGCCATTTTCGGTGATATAGAGCGGTAGATTATATTGTTTCATGTTCATGATTGCCTGAAAGATGCCGATCGGATAAACTTCCCATCCCATGTCTGAACCTTCGCGGTGTTCTTCGCGCGCGTCAATAGTTTTGATGGAAAAAAGGCCACTTTTGCGAATGCGCGCGTGGAAATAGTAATTGATGCCAATAAAATCATGGGCGTCGCGGCTCATACCGAAGAAATGATGGTTCCAGTAATAATTGAGCAGTTTCATTTTGATAAAGTTGCCGAATTTCCACCATTGGTACGATTCAATGGAAAATACATTCTGTGCGATGCCGACGCGCGCGTGTTTTTGGCGGCGATGAATTGCGGCATAGGCGTGTCGGTGCGCCCACGCTAAGTTGCGCAGTACTTTCAGATAGGCAAACAGCGAGTGTTTTTGTGGCGGCCACACACCGCGGAAATAACTATTGCTGGCGTACACGTTGGGTTCATTGATCGTGATCCAGAAATCAATTTTTTTACCATATTCTTTCACCATTTTTTCAACGAAGCGAACAAAGTAACGTGCCGCGCGGCGAGATTCCCAACCGCCTTCTTTCATGAACCATGTGGGATTCGTGAAATGGTGAAGCGTGAGCATAATGACGAATTTTCTTTTTTTGAGCGCGTCAAAAACATCGTGATAATGCGCAATTGCTTTGCGGTTAAATTTGCCGGGTTCCGGTTCTATGCGGCTCCATTCAACAGAAAGTCGGTGGATCCGCTGCCCGAGTTGTTTGGCAAGGTCAAAATCTTCGCAGAAGCGATGGTAGTGATCGGTTGCGTTGCCAGACACCTCGTCGTTTTTAATATGGCCACCATCTTGTTCCCACGTCCACCAATCATTATGCGTGTTGCCACCCTCTACCTGGTGCGCTGACGATGCGGCGCCCCATAAGAATCCTTTGGGAAAAGTGAGGGGCGCGTGCAAGTGCGTTTTGCAGGTTAGACAGATCGCTTGTAGTTTTTTTTGTTCGTTCATACGGTCAGATTAAAAGCAACGCGACGCCAAAACCAATAACGATGCTGGAAATCAGTTTTTGCGCGATGAGTTTTGGTCGGAGGTCTTCTGTAAAGATGCGCGGAAGCCAGTGTGAAAGCGCGACGACTAGACCAAGGAGGAACACAAATTGCACACCCTGGAGCGCTTGTACGAGTGTGGGATCGCCTTGGGCGATGGCGTACAAGAGGAGCAAGCCGGCAACGGCGCCTAATGTTTTGTTGCCAATGATTGCGCCACCCATTCGCATGGTGAGCCGTTTGCCGCCATGAAAAATTTCTTTGCGAAGCGTGGGGCCGAGTAAGAGCAAGAGTCCGGCCGCCGCCGCGCCGATACGTATCCAAATGACACCATTGATAAAATTGGTTTCCATAAAAACGCGCTTGCTTAATATGCCCCAGCAGGCAAAGAGGAGCGCCGAGAGCAGCATTTCGCCAATCATGCGTGGTTTGATGTGATGGGTTGCGTGGCCGGGATGGAAAGGATAGGTAATAAGTATGGTGCCGATAACAAGTATTGTGAAGGCAATGAGCTGTGTGGTTTTGAGCTGTTCCGGTAAAAAAATAAACGAGACGAGGAAAGAAAAAATTGGTATGGTGCCACCTACCACGGGAATGACGCGTGAGGTTTCGTGTTTTTTTAGCGCGCGATACAAAAAGAGCGTGCCATACGTGAATGACGCGCCGGCAATGGTTGAAGCGACGAGTGTGGTTTGTGGTATGCGTCCAAAACCAAATGGCGCCAGAAGGAATGCCGCAAGACCGAGGATCGAAACAAAAAATGCGTACGATGCCGCGTTGCCAAGTTTTTTGTTAACGAGGAGCGAGTCAAAAATAAATACCACCGCCTGAAGCAGATATGCCAAAAGAGCAATGTACACCCAGTCCATGGAGATAGTATAACAAAAATCCCGATTTATCGGGATTTTTGTACTAGTAGCGGGGGAGAGAATCGGACTCTCGACCTCGGCGTTATGAGTGCCGCGCTCTAACCAACTGAGCTACCCCGCCACGCTCCGTTGAGAGTATAGCGAACATATCGCCGCTTGACAAGATTATTGGGGAATGGTTTACTATGCGCACACCTGCGCCAAAGGCGCATCCGTCTATGGCGGACATCGCGGGGTAGAGCAGTTTGGCAGCTCGCCAGGCCCATAACCTGGAGGTCGCCGGTTCAAATCCGGCCCCCGCAAC
>CAZWRL010000023.1:0-13305 GCA_964636345.1 uncultured Gammaproteobacteria bacterium
GTAAAAAAGACGATCTTATTTTTGACGCACAAAACCCGGAACTCGCCCGCATCGTCGAGCACTACAAACACATCCTCGTCGCTGTGCGTGACGAAGCCCACCGGTTTGCGGTAAAATACCACCGAGAGTTGCGCGGGCGGCGGAGATAGGTGTGGACGGACGCTCTATGGTACTATAAAGGACTATGCCTGAAGTGACGGAACATCGTGAGTATAAGGAGGAGCAAACGCACGCTCCGGCGCGTAAGAAGCTTTTTCGTTATGATTTTGATCCCTCTTTTTATGATACCGAGGTGGTAGATGCGTTGCGTGTCGCGGAGAATAAAAAACGCGAGGAGGCGGAGAAAATCCGAAAGGGCGAGATGCGCTCGCCCGGATGGGAAGTGCTTGATAATCGGTATCGGCGTTTATATGAGCTTGGCGCCGGCGGCATGGGCGCGGTTGATCTCGCGCTTGATGAACAAACCGGGCGGCTGGTGGTGGTGAAACGTAGGTTGCCCCACTTTGAACGTCTCGCACATGAGGCGGAGGAAAAGTGGCGCGCTGAACTGGAGAAGCCGGTGCATTCAGAACAGGATGTGCTTCACATAAAACAGTTGAAGCTGCAGGCCGATAAAGCTCATAAAGATTTTGAGACAATCGTGGAGCGCTATGAGCGGGAGGTGCGGGCGCTCGCGAAAGCGGGAGATAATCCATTTATTGTAAAAACTCACGATGTTATTACGATGCCTGATGGTAGCATGGGTATTGTGATGGAGCAGGTGAAGGATCCTGATCTCCATGAACAATTGCAACGCGAACGTCTTCCCAGTGACAAGTTTACCGCGGCGGTGATTATTGAGACGTGTTTGGCGTTGACGGGCGCGCATGATAAGGGAGTGCTTCATCGTGACATCAAACCCGAGAATATTTTTGTGCAACGCGGAGAACATCCCGAGGATGGCGAAGTGCATGTGCGGGTGGGCGATTTTGGCGTTGCGCAGTTGGGGTATGTTGACCAACGCGCGCCGACACCACCAGGCGGTTCACCGTACTATGAGTTCCCGATTGAGCGCGATAAGGCCACGGCATTAGCTCAGGATGAGCGATCACTCACCGAGCCGGGCTACATTATGGGTACCACAGAATACATGGCCCCTGAAATCATTACCGGGCAAAAGGCATCGGCCCGTTCTGATTTATACGCGCTCGGTGTCGTGATGTATCGTATGCTCGCTGGACGCACACCGTTTAGTCAGCACCATGATATTTGGGACATTTTTAAGGCGCATAAGAGCGAGGTTCCACAGCTTCCGCGCGAGGTGCGCGCCGATCACAGGAAGAGTCGTCTTGAGCTTATTGCGATGCGATTGCTATCAAAACATCCCGATGATCGGTATCAAAGCGCGCTTGAAGTGGCGCGCGCCATTCGCGAGGTGATGGTGAAAGAGGATCCAAAACTCGCCATGAAAGAGCCGTATATTTGGATTGGCGAGGATCCCAAAAAAGCGGCGCGCGCGGAAAAACGTGAAGCGGCATAGGAGAGTGTGCTATACTAAGAGCATTCATGCCAGATAATATATTTTTGCACATTAGCGCGCTCCTTGCGATTACGGTTTCGATTGCGTTTTTGATTCGACTCATGCGCCAGCCGCTCGTGATTGCCTACATTGTGGCAGGCGCCCTGACTGGCCCCTTGTTTTTGGATCTCATGGATGGGAAGGAGGAGACGTACGAATTGTTTGCTCGTTTTGGCGTAGCATTGCTTCTTTTTATTATCGGTTTGCATCTTGACATTAGGCAATTGCGGCACATTGGCAAAGCGGCCACGCTTACCGGCGCAGGGCAAGTGGTTTTTACGGTGATTTTTGGCACCATTATTTTACGCCTCCTTGGTTTTGCGTTTGCGCCCTCCATCTATCTCGCGCTCGCGATTACGTTCTCAAGCACCATCATCATCACCAAGCTGTTGAGTGATAAAAAAGATACGGAAACAGTTTACGGCCAGCATACCATCGGCCTGATGGTGGTGCAGGATATTATTGCGGTTATTGTTATTGTGGCGCTTGGGGTTATTGGACAACAACAAGTGGATGGTAGCGCGCTCGGTGGGTCTTTTGCAGAGCTTTTTGTAAAGGGTATATTGGTTTTGGGTATCGTGTACCTTACCGCGCGCTATTTTCTGCCGGCTTTTGTTGGTAAAATTGCGGCATCAAGCGAACTCCTGTTTTTATTTACCGTGGCGTGGTGTTTTGGCATTGCGAGTCTTGTGTCGCTTGCCGGTTTTTCACTAGAAATTGGCGCCATCATTGCGGGGCTCACGCTTGGTTCATCGCCGTATCAGCCGGAAATTTCAAGCCGCATCAAACCGCTCCGCGATTTTTTTCTTATTTTATTTTTTATCGTACTCGGAAGCAACATGGTGCTTACGCACACGGCCGCTATTTGGGTGCCGAGTATTGCGCTGTCGCTTTTTATTCTCATCGGCAATCCACTTATTTTGTACCTCATATTTCGTTGGCTCAAATTTACGCGTCGGAATAGTCTGCTTGCGGGTTTAACCGCCGCGCAAGTGAGCGAATTCGGTTTTGTATTGCTCTATACCGGCGAGCGCGTTGGACTCGTGTCCGGTGAAATTATTTCCATCTTTACGGTGGTTGCGATTACGACCATTTTCTTTTCTTCCTATCTTATTATATATAACGAACAAATTTATCGATTTTGTTTGCCGTTTTTTGCGTTATTTGGTCCGGATAAATTTCGTCAGGCAACTACCGTGACGCGTCCCTTTGACGCGTGGGTGGTGGGGTATCACCGCATTGGATGGAAAGTGTGCGAGGCACTCCGCGCTATGAAATTGAAATTTGCCGTGATTGACTACAACCCTGAAGCGCTACGGCAGTTGCGGCGTCTTCGCACGCCGTCCTATTTTGGAGACATAGCTGATGTTGAATTTTTAGCATCGCTTTCGCTCCGCCGCGCGCGGCTGGTGATTATGACGATTCCGGCAGAAGATGATCAAATAACGCTGATTGGTCACCTAAAAAACGGCGCAGGTTCAAAAACAATGATTATAGCAAACGCGTATGATTATGCGGCGATAGAACGGTTGTATCGCGCGGGTGCGGATTATGTGATGACCCCGCATCTTTTGGGCGGGCAGTGGATTTCCGAAATGCTCAAGCGAAAGACGCCATACGCGCGATTGTTTAAGACGCTGAAAAAAGAACAGGCAAAACTTTTGACCACTCTTTCCGTATGAACCGGCACACGTCCAATCTCATGCGCGATCTTGGAGTAATAATGATAAGTATTTTGGTCGCTGTGCTCCTAGCCAAAACGGGCGCGCTCACGAACGTGCTCACTCAAACGCAGGAATTGAAATTTTTAGGGAGTTTTCTGGCCGGCATATTTTTTATTTCGGTGTTTACGGCGGCACCAGCCGGCGTCGCGCTATTTGAAATAGCCCAAAGCGGTTCCATAGGATATGTCGCGTTTTTTGGCGGTCTCGGTGGCTTAGTGGGTGATCTGGTTATCTTCCGATTCATAAAAGACAACGTGGCAAAAGATTTTTTGTATCTTATCCACAAGGTGAAATCAAAAAAATTTCGTGCGATATTCCGCTTGCGATTATTCCAATGGCTCATTCCATTTATAGGAGCGCTCATTGTCGCGTCTCCATTTCCGGATGAGCTCGGTCTTGTGCTGATTGGTTTGTCGCATGTCACCATGAAAGTTTTTGTACCGCTTTCGTTTACGTTGAATTTCTTGGGAATTTTAGTGCTTGCTATCGTGGCACAGCTGTAGTGTGCTATACTCATGGTGCGTTTATTATTAATTTATTAACCTAACGCTATGGAACCTATCCGCATAGACATTCCCATGGAGGAGCGTGCGTCGCGTTTAAAGCTCTTCACGCGCTTCTTCTGGATGATGGTCCTTATATGGCCCATTTATATTTGGATGATTTTTGTCTCCGTGGTGCAACTCCTGCACTGGTGGGGCATTTTGTTTACCGGGCGCTATATTGGAGGACTTTGGAGACATCAGGCAAAGTTTTTTGCCTACATTTCGCGTTTGAACGCGTGGCTGTCACTTTTGACCGACCGACGGCCGTACCTTTTCAAGCCGGGAGATAGCGGTCCAACCGTGAAGAAATAACTTGTCAAAAAGTGGCCGGGAGCGGCCACTTTTTGCTATACTAGGTGCGTGAGTATGCCCAAAGGCCGCGAGCGAGCCAATTTTTTTGAAACGATTGCCATTATATTAGGCACGATTGTTGGTGCGGGTGTTCTTGGTATTCCGTATGCCGTAGCGCGTGTTGGTTTTGGCATTGGTTTGGTGTACCTCCTTGGTCTTGGCGTTGTTTCGCTTTTATTGCACGTGCTCTTGGGTGAGGTGATTATCCGCACCAAAGATACTACCACCCAACTTGCGGGGCTTGCCGGCACCTATCTGGGACGGCCGGGCAAGCTGATTATGAGCGGTTTATTTTTTTTGGGAACGTACAGCGCACTTCTTGCCTATATGATTGGCGAAGGCGAGGTTTTGACCGCGCTTTTTGGCGGTTCCACGTTTGTGTGGAGCATGCTTTTTCTTGCCGTCGGCGCTTTTTTTCTGCATCGTGGATTAAAAACCGTGAAGGTGGTTGAACTCATCATGGTGACAGGCCTCTTTTTTGTGGTGTTGGGCATCGCATTTTTTTCCGCGCCGGCAATCACACTGACAAATTTAACAACGCCGCCCAATTGGGTGTATCTCTTGTTGCCCTACGGCGTGATTCTTTTTGCGTTTCATGGCACAACATCGCTTCCGATTGCGCGTACGCTGCTTGCGCGCGAACCGCGTTTGTTTAAGCGGGCGATTATTATTGCGTGTGTTTCATCAATGGCGCTTTATATCCTGTTTGCGATGGTGGTCGTTGGCGTAACCGGTCTTGCAACCACGGAAGTTGCGACCGTTGGTTTGGGGGAGGCGCTCGGGCCGTGGGTAGCGCTTTTTGGCAACGTCTTTGCTTTTTTTGCGATGGGGACGAGTTTTTTGGCGCTCGGCACCGCGTTGCATGAAACGTATGAATGGGATTATAAAGTGCCGCCAAATATCGCGTGGCTGCTTACGGTGTTGGTGCCGCTGGTGATTTTTGTGAGCGGTGTGCGGAGTTTTGTTGGAGTGATCAGTTTTGCCGGCGCGCTCTTTATTAGCATTGAGGCCATCATGATCGTACTGATGTACTGGCGCGCGTGGACAGCGAGGGGTGGGGTCGAGCGCGCGCGTGGTTTTGCCTTTCATCATGCCGCGTTTGCCTCCATGGTGGTTATTGGCGTGTTTGTTGCGGCGGCGTTATACAGCTTAAGCACCCTTTTTATCTAATATGCGCCCGCGTATTGTCATCATTGGCGGCGGATTTGGCGGCATTGAGACGTTCCATCGTCTGCATCGTTTGATGCATAAACGTCGCGGTATTGACGTAACGTTGATTGACCAAAAAAATTATTTTTTGTTTACGCCGATGTTGCATGAGCTTGCCACCGGTTCTATTGGCCGGAATCACGTGACCCAGCCGCTTCGTGAGATGATTGATTGTTGTCATGAGCGATTTGTGCGCGCACAGGCGGAGCGCATTGATCGCACGCGGCGCGTGGTGGTGACGGATGCGGGGAATTATCCGTATGAGTATTGCGTGGTTGCCGTGGGTTCGCGCGCGAGCGATTTTGGCGTGCCCGGTGTGATGGAACACGCATTGACGCTCAAAACCGTGAATGATTGCGCGGCGGTGCGTAATCATCTGGTGGCGTGCTTTGAGGCCGCGGCCCGCGCGCGGAATAAAATGGAACGTGAACAGCGCGTGCATTTTGTGATTGTCGGCGGCGGCGCGACGGGGGTGGAACTCGCGGGACAAATTGGCGACTTGTTGCGCAAAGAAATGCGCGCGCTCTATACCGCGATTCCGTGTGATGAGGTGCGGATCACCATCGTTGAAAGCGGAGAGCGCGTGCTTCAGCGCCATTCGGAGTTTGTGGGGACGTCTGCCATGCGGAAATTGAAAGAACTCGGCGTTTCCATTATTGTAAACACGCGGGTGGTGCGAGTAGAAAAAAATCGTGTGCATTTGAAAAACGGCGATCATATTGACGCGTGCACGATTATTTGGACATCCGGTGTGCAATCCAACGCGGACATGCTTCTGCCGCGCGAGGAGTTGGATGAACGCGGCCGCGTGCGGGTGAATGAGTATTTGCGCATGGTGGATGATGACCGCGTGTTCGCGCTTGGCGATTGCGCGGTGATTGCCGATACGAGCATGGGCGTGGTGCCGCAAACGGCGCAGGCGGCGGTTGCGGAAGCAAAAGGCGTGTCACGCAACGTGCGGCGTTTGGTGCGGAAAAAGGAGCTGGTGCCGTACCGTCATCGTGTTCGTGGAGAGCTGGTGCCCATCGGTAACTGGTTTGGCATCGCGGAGCTTGGGCCCATTCGGTTTACGGGCAGGGTTGCGTGGTTACTGCGTCGTGGGGTATTCTTACTGACAATGTATAGCTGGCCTGACCGTTTCCGCATCGCGCTTGATTGGTTCCTCAACACGTTTTCTTTTAGAGATACCAGTGAACTATGACATTACTGCAAGCTATTGTCCTTGGTTTGGTACAAGGTATCACGGAATTTCTTCCCATTTCTTCATCCGGCCATCTGGTGATGTTGCCGCAATTTTTTGGCTGGGAGGATCAAGGGTTGGTGTTTGATGCGTTGCTTCACGGCGCGACACTCATCGCGCTTCTCGTGGTATTTTGGAACGATATCGCGCGGATTGCGCGCGGGCTCGCGGGGCGCGGCGATGACGAGGAGCGGCGACTGGGATATTGGCTGATTGTGGGGAGTATACCGGCATTTTTGGTTGGCTTTCTGCTTGACCGATACGTCGTGACGCTTCGCGATCCGCGTGTGGTGGCCGTGAGCTTGATTGTGTGGGGCATTGGGCTTTGGCTTGCGGATAAACAGCGGTCCGCGCGCGGTATGAAACTGAAACGCGCTGAAAAATTGCGTTGGCATCACGCGCTTGGCATTGGCGTGGCGCAAGCGATTTCGCTTATTCCGGGCACCTCGCGTTCGGGCATCACTATCATGGCATCGCTTATGGCTGGTTTGGATCGCAGTCAGGCCGTGCGTTTTTCGTTTTTGCTGGGCATTCCGGTATTTCTTGGCGCGACCGTGTTCAAAGGATGGGAAGCGGTGCAGTCGGGCGTTGGCGTGGAATCGTGGAGTATGCTGTTGGCGGGCGCGCTCACGGCGTGTGTCTCTGGCATTCTAGCTATTAAATTTTTATTGCGATTTGTCGTGGCGCACCATTTGACCGTGTTTGTGTGGTATCGGATTATTTTGGGAGGTGTGATTTTCGCATTGTTTATCCTATGATGACGCCTGAAAAAATATTGCAGACCATTGCCAAGGTGGCCGTGAAAGAAAAAACGGCCGTGTACGCCGTGGGCGGTTTTGTGCGCGATCGCATCATGGAGCGGCCGTGCAAGGATATAGATATGGTGGTTGACGGCTCTGGCATCGCGTTCGCGCGCAAAGCGCTTGAGCCGCTTAAAGCGGAACATGAGGTATTTTTTGAGGACTTTGACACCGCGCGCATGCAGGTGGGGGAGTACACCATTGAATTCGCGGGCGCGCGCAAGGAATCCTACGAAAAGCATTCGCGAAAACCAAAAGTGGAGCGCGTGAAAAATATCGCGGAAGATTTGGCGCGGCGTGATTTCACCATCAACGCGATTGCCATGCATATTGACGCGAAACAATTTGGCGAATATCTTGATCCGTTTGACGGGCAAAGCGATATTGAACGAAAAATAATGCGTACGCCGCTGAAGCCGGCCGATACTTTTTCCGATGATCCGCTTCGTATGTTGCGCGCCATTCGGTTCGCCGCGCAATTGGGATTTGGCATTGATGGCGCAACGCTTCGCGGCATCAAAGAAGAAGCGGAGCGCATCAGCATTGTTTCGTGGGAGCGTATCCGTGATGAGGTACTGAAAATGCTTACGGTGGCAAAACCGTCCGAGGCGCTTAACGCGCTCATGGCCACGAGCCTTTTGGCGTATATCCTGCCGGAGGTGGCCGTATTGCACGGCGTTGAATTTGCGGGCGGACAGCATCACAAAGACCAGCTGGCGCACAGCATTAAGGTAACGGATCAGATGGCAGCAATGACGGAAAATGTTTCGCTCCGGCTGGCGGCATTGCTGCATGATGTGGGCAAGGCGCCGACAAAACGGTTGAAAGAGGGGCGCGGATGGACATTTGACGGGCATGAGGTGGTGGGCGCGCGAATGATTACCGAGATCGGCCGCCGTTTGCGGTTGGATACGGATAGCATTAAATATATTCGCAAACTGGTGCGTTGGCATTTACGGCCGCAAGTGATCACGGCTGAGGGAGTTACCGATTCCGCGGTGCGGCGCATTATTGTGAACATGGGAGATTGGCTGGATGATTTGCTTTTGCTGTATCGCGCGGATATTACCACGCAGAATCCCAAAAAACTTGCACAGCGTGAAAAGGATTTTGAGGTGCTCATGCGCCGCATTGAAGAAGTGCGCGAGCGCGATCGCCTGCGCGCGTTTCAATCGCCCGTGCGCGGTGAGGAAATTATGATGTTGTGCAACTTGACACCGGGCAAAGAAGTAGGCACAATCAAGCATGCCATTGAAGAAGCTATTTTAGACGGCACAATTCCGAATGACTACGATGCCGCGCGCACATACCTTCTTGAGCATAAGGAAGAATGGCTGACATAACATGCCCGACCTTCTTTGGAACGACTATCTCTATCGTCCGTTGCTCAATATTTTGATCTGGCTCTACAATAACTGGGCCGGACAGAATTTGGGTTGGGCAGTGGTGATTTTAACGGTGGCGCTTCGCGTTATTTTACTGCCGTTTTCCATTATTACCGAACGCAACGCGGTACGGTACGAACGCCTGCATGAACGGATTGAGGAATTA
This sequence comes from uncultured Gammaproteobacteria bacterium, assembly GCA_964636345.1. Classification (GTDB taxonomy): domain Bacteria; phylum Patescibacteriota; class Patescibacteriia; order Magasanikbacterales; family JBBTXJ01; genus JBBTXJ01. The sequence continues at coordinate 8,979 of CAZWRL010000023.1, forward strand.
GAAAAAGCATTCAAAAATGACCCGGTGCAGTTGAAAGAGGAGATACGGAGTGTGATGCATCATTATCGCGTGAGTCCGTGGGCAAAGACCGTGGTGCTTGGCATTTTGGGTCTTGTCTTGGTGCTGTTGTATCAGGTATTTTTGGGAGGCATGGAGCCGGTTAAAATTACTCGCGCGCTCTATGATTGGAACGACGCGCCCGGCATGGTAAACACCATCTTTTTTGGTTTTGACATTGCGAAACGATCACTCTTGTGGGCAAGCGCCGCTACCGTGTGGGTATTTTTGGATTTGTATTATACCCAGCGCAAAAGCGCGCAACCGGCCACGAAAGGGGAGGTTATGTTTATCGTGTTGTTTCCGCTTTTCATCGGCGTGGTTTTGTGGTGGCTTCCTATGGTGAAATCGCTTTTTATCTTGACCTCTATGGCATTCTCTGGTACCATCACCGTGCTGCGCAAACTGTTTGTTAAGACGCCTAAACCAAAAGTAGCACACTAACATGTCCACAGAACAATCGCTCGACAGATTAATGTATTCATTCGTAGTGGAGGACGTCCTGAAAGGCGTTTTTGTTCATGTGCCGCCCGGATACGTCGCGTGCGTGTATGACCTCGGCCGCGGTGTTCTGCATAAGGTGTTAACGCCGGGTCTGCATTTGAAAGTTCCGTTTTGGCAGAAGGCAAAATTATTTAATACACAAACATTAGAGTACAGCATTTCACGCGATTTTTTGATGCATAACGAACGCGCGCTTGGCGATATACCCATTGCGGCCATGACCGCGGATAACAAACGTGTCGCCGTTGAAGGAACCGCGCTGTTACGGTTGGATATTCAACAAATTCCCGCCATTTGGCAGACCATCGGGGAGGACTTTGTGGCAAAAATTGTTCGTCCTACCTTTCGGAGCCGTATTCGCATGATTATGTCGCGGTTCCCTCACGCGAACATTATTGGCCTGGAGCGCAATGTGGTGGAAGAAGAGCTGAAACGTGAACTTGAGGCAATTTTCCGCGAGCGTGGCATTTTTGTAGAAAATGTGCTACTTTCTGAAGTGAGTGAGATTGAGGTGGAATAATAACTCCGTTCCATAGCCCACCTTGGGGGAGGCGGGCTTTTTTATACCCCTTGACATGGTAGATTAGCACTCGTATAATGAGAGTGCTAATTATGAATGTCCGTCAGGAACAACTGCTCAAGTACGTCATAGACACCCATGTAGAGACCGGGGAGCCGGTGGGTTCTACGCGTCTTGTCGCGGGCTATCGGCTGGACGTCAGCCCGGCCACGGTGCGGAATGACCTGCTCGCGCTTGAGGAGCAGGGGTATTTAACACACCCCCACACCTCTGCCGGCCGCGTTCCCACGGCGGCGGGATATCGGTATTATGTGAATCATTTGCAATTATTGCCGGCTATCTCGCGTGAGGAACACGCCTCGCTCGTTCGCGCTCGTTCAGAGCGTGAGGATGCGCGTCTCAAGGAATTGGCGCGCGCGCTTGCCCTGCTCACCAATGAGACGGTGATCGTTGCCATCGGACGCGGTTCGCTGTATTATACGGGCATCAAAAACTTATTTGCGAAACCGGAATTTTCCGCGGCGCCACAGGTGGTCGCGCTCTCTGAATTGCTTGATGATATGGACGAGTGTTTTAACCGTTTGTGGGACGACATCACCGATGAAATAACCACGCGCATCGGCATGGAAGGCGCGTTTGGTACTGAGTGCAGCACCATTTCTATCCGCATTTCTCCGGACACGGCGTATGTGCTCCTCGGGCCGCTCCGTATGCGGTACGACCACAACATAGCGCTTTTGAAAGGAATACAACAATTACTATAATGTATGTCAGAACAAGAACAACAGAATATTGAAGAAATAAAAGCAGAGCGCGATAAATACTTGGCGGGATGGCAGAGGGCGCAGGCGGATTATGAGAATTTAAAACGAGAGACCGCGGCGCGTAACGGGCAGTTGTCGGAGATGATTTTGGAAGGCATGTTGATGGAAATGTTGCCCACGCTTGATAGTTTGCAACTGGCGCTCGCGCACGCGCCGGCAGAACCCAAAGATTGGGTTGATGGGATTCGGCACATTGAACGACATTTCGCGGATTCATTCAGACAGTTTGGCGTTGATTCGGTGGATGCGCTTGGGAAACCGTTTGATCCCGTGTGCATGGAGGCGGTGGGTGAGGTAGCGGGAGAAGCAGATGGGGGGGTAGTGGAGGTAAAACAGGCCGGTTACCGGATTGGAGAAAAATGTCTGCGGCCGGCGAAAGTTATTATTTCTAAATAAAAACATATGCCAAAAATTATCGGAATTGACCTTGGAACAACAAATAGCGCCGTGGCGATTATTGAAGGAGGCGAGCCAAAGGTGCTGGAAAATAAAGAGGGTAATCGCACCACGCCTTCTATTGTTGCGATTTCCAAAACCGGCGAGCGGTTGGTTGGTCTTTTGGCGAAACGCCAAGCGGTAACCAATCCGACGAACACGTTGTATTCCATCAAGCGTCTCATCGGGCGCAGTTTTAACGATGCGGAAACGCAGTTGGTGAGGAAAACGGCGCCGTATCAGATAGTACCTGATGGCGATCGCGTGAAGATAAAAATGGGCCCTTCGACCAGTTCAGGGCAGAGCGAATGGACGCCGCAGGAAATTTCCGCTTTGATACTGCAGAAATTGAAGGCCGATGCCGAGGAGCGTCTGGGGCAGAAGGTTGAGGAAGCGGTGATTACCGTGCCTGCGTACTTCAACGACGCGCAACGTCAGGCCACAAAAGATGCCGGTGAAATCGCGGGATTAAAAGTGCGCCGTATTATTAACGAACCAACCGCGGCCGCGTTTGCGTACGGATTTGATAAAACGGGCAATAAAAAAATCGCGGTGTATGATTTGGGCGGCGGCACGTTTGATATTTCCATTCTTGAGATTGGCCACGATGGCGACCAGTCAACCGTTGAAGTGCGCGCCACGAACGGTGACACGCATCTTGGCGGCGATGATTTTGACCAGCGTTTGATTGAATGGATTTTAAACGAGTTCAAAAAACAAGAGGGCATTGACCTCTCAAAAGACCCGCTCGCGCTCCAGCGCATTAAAGAAGCGGCTGAAAAAGCGAAAATTGAATTGTCCAGCGCGATGGAATCTGAAATCAACCAGCCGTTTATCACCTCTGACGCACAGGGTCCCAAGCACATGGTCATGAAATTGACGCGCGCGAAATTGGAAGAGTTGGTTGGTGCTTTGGTGGAGAAAACGCTCGGGCCTTCACGCCAGGCGCTTGAGGATTCCGGGTTCAAGAAAGAAGAATTGGACGAGATTATTATGGTGGGCGGTATGACGCGCATGCCGCTGGTGCTGAAAAAAGTTGAGGAGTTCTTCGGCAAGAAACCGAATATCAGCGTGAATCCCGATGAAGTGGTTGCGGTGGGCGCGGCTATTCAGGCCGGGCAGTTTGAAGGTTCGCTTGGCAAAGACATTTTGCTGTTGGATGTCACACCGCTTTCGCTTGGTATTGAAACATTGGGCGGCGTGATGACAAAATTGATTGAGAAAAACACCACCATCCCCACATCAAAATCGCAGGTGTTTTCAACGGCGGCGGACAGCCAGCCGCAGGTTGAAATTCATGTGATGCAGGGCGAACGCGAAATGGCTGGTGACAATAAAACACTGGGTCGGTTTGTTTTGGATGGCATTCCACCGGCGCCGCGCGGCGTGCCGCAGATTGAAGTTGCGTTTGATATTGACGCGAACGGCATTTTGAATGTCTCGGCGAAAGACAAGGGAACCAATCGCGAGCAAAAAATTCGCATTGAAGCATCAAGCGGTCTATCAAAAGAAGAAATTGAAAAAATGAAGAAAGACGCGGAATTGAATGCCACGGCTGATAAAAAGAAGCGCGAATTGATTGAGGTGCGGAATCTTGCCGACACGATGATGTACACCACGGAAAAAATGTTGAAGGAGACGGACGAGAAAAAGATTGCGTTTTCTGACGACGAGAAAAAAATATTGCAGGAAAAAATTGACGCGCTCAAGGGCGTGAAGGATGGTGATGATAGTGGCGCCATCAAGCGCGCAAGCGAAGCGTTATCTGAAGAGGCGCAAAAAATCGGCGCGCGGATGTATCAACAGACGCAAGGCGCGCCTGCGCCAGAGCAGAAAAAAGACGAGGGACCCATTGAGGGCGAAGTGGTGGATGAGAAAAAGTAATCATGTCCAAAGATTATTACAACACGCTTGGCGTTGACCGAAACGCTTCCGCTGACGATGTCAAAAAAGCGTTTCGTCGGTTGGCGCATGAGCATCATCCGGA
>CAZWRL010000024.1:0-5430 GCA_964636345.1 uncultured Gammaproteobacteria bacterium
TCCACGCGCGGAAATACCGGCATAAGCCAGTCGTCATCGCCGAAGAATCTGTCCAAGTCAGAGAACGGTTTCCATGGAATGAGTGACATAATTTTATACCTCCTTTCTTAATTTTTATAATCATCGACCTTTTGATTTTATTTTATCAAAAACGTATTTTTTCAGTCAAGATATTAGAACGGCAAAGAGCGAGGACGGCTTGGCAGGGGGAGTTTGAGGGGGAGTGCCGAGCCGTCCGAGCGAATCCTGCCGCCCGCGCGTCAGCGCGGAGCCGAGCAGAACATTTTGCTTTTCCTTAATTGAATTTTTTCGGGGGGCGCGCAGAATAAAAAATGTAAAGCAAAATGTTCTGCGAGGCAGGCCGCCTCCTTGCGGCGGCTGGCGGCGGGTCAACGGAGATTTCGTCTTTCGGATTTGTGTATCAGATTTGGCAGAATAATTTCAAAAGTTTGCGAAGGTTTTAATTCGGGAGCAAACCAAAATTATCCCTTATAAGGGGATAATTTTGGTTTAGGTTGTGTCAATTCTAACCACGTTGTACGTTATTTCTCCCTTGAGGAGTTTTATGGTGATAGTATCGCCCACGTGACGTCCTATGAGCGCGGCGCCGATGGGGGAGTTGTGTGAAATGATGCCGCGCGCCGGACTAGTTTCCGCAGACCCGAGTATTTGAAACGTTTTTTGCTTGTCGCCATCAGCGACGGTTACCGTATGGCCAATTTCCACGGTATCAGTTTGTTTTTGCGGCGCTATAATGACGGCGTGATTCAATTGATTTTCCAATGTATCAATGCCATGATTAATACCACGGAGACGCCCCTTAGCCGCCTGATACTCCGCGTTTTCTGAAAAATCGCCCAGTTGGGCAAGACGGCTTACTTCCGTAGCCGCTTCAGGGCGAACTGCCTTCAGCCGAGCGAGTTTTTTTTGAAGCTCCACAAATTTCGCTGTGGTTACCAGCGGATCGGCTTTAATTCGGCTGGATACTTCTGATTTTCGGTTGAGTGTACGCATAAAGAGCATCATAGCACTTTTTTTCCTTTCGGCAACCTGCCCATTGACGTCATTTGCGCTCTGTGCTATACTGTGCGCTATAAGTAGCGGGAAGCGTAAAATAGGTCGAGTTTCTCGGTAGAAATAAACACACAACACTATGGATGGTACAATCAAAACCCTTACGGACAGAGGATTTGGATTCATCGCTCGCGAAGGCGAAACAAAGGATCTTTTCTTCCACTCCAAAGATTTGAAGGGTGTTACCTATGAGGAATTGAAGACGGGCGACAGAGTCACTTTCGAGATCGTTGAAAGCGAAAAAGGTCCGGCTGCCGTCAATGTAACACGCGAATAACTTTCACTAAAACAAAAAGCCGTCTCCTTGTGGGGCGGTTTTTTGTTTCTCAGATGAGTGTGTTTTTTAAAAAAAGACCGACCGGTTATCCAGTCGGTCGGCACATGTTGTTATAATCTAGAGCCGCTTGCCGCAGAGACATCTCCGCGGATTGGCGTTTGTCGACAGATTCGCATCCTCATCTGCGAAACTGGATGCGACCGCTTCTTCGAATGCGTTCCACATCAGGAGCAGTCGGCTCGTAGTGCCGCCACTCGCGGAGGTCTGGTCTCCTGTCTGGAATGCCGTTATCTCCTCGCAGAGATTGACGGAATCTCCCGGCAACGCGACTCGCGCGAGCGGGTTTAGGCGTAATGATCCTGCGCTCGGATCAACACTTTCAAAGTGGTAGCGCGTGTCCACGTCGCAGTTGAGCGCGAGTGCGCACGCCGGATCCAAACAGTCGGCAAGTCCATCGACGTCGTCGTTGTCCACACCATCGTCGCACGTTCCCGGCGTGTTCGCCACATCTTCTCCCACCGTTTCAACTTCGGTGAAGAAGTTGGGATCGGCGAGACAGATGACGGCGAGATCTGGCTCTTTTGCCAGGAATAGTCCCACCTGCAGGCACTCGTCCAGACACTGCACCCATGTCTGGGGTGTGTCGAGGACGAGTTTTCTCGCGCAGTACATGAGGCGGCCGTTGAACGCGAGACCGTCAGAACCTTCCGGACAGACGGCGACGAGGTTTTGCCCGGGATCGCCCTGCGGACCTTGCGCACCGTTGGCTCCGTTTACACCGTTCTGCCCCGGCGCTCCATCCTCACCGTTGGTGCCGTTCTGGCCGGCCACACCAGGCTCGCCCTGCGGACCTTGCGCACCGGCGATGCCTTGCGGTCCTTCCGGACCCATTGGTCCGACGGCTCCATTTGCACCAGGCACACCCGGAAGTCCATCCCGTCCGTCACGGCCGTTAAGCCCGTCACGGCCAGGAGATCCAGGTAGGCCATCACGTCCATCTTGACCAGGTTCCCCTTGGTCTCCGGCGACACCCGCGACACCGGGCACGCCTTGTGCTCCGGCAGGACCTTGCTCACCCATAGGACCCTCTGGTCCGGGTTCGCCTTCTGGTCCTTCCGGACCCATCGGGCCAGCCGCACCGTCAGCGCCAGGGTCTCCTTGATCACCTGGGAGCCCCTGTTCGCCTGGGTCACCTTGCGGTCCCCTCTCTCCCTGCTCGCCGGGAAGACCATCTACACCGGCGATGCCTTGTGGTCCCGCAGGGCCTGCTGGTCCCATGGCTCCGTCAGCGCCCCGGGCTCCTGCCACGCCTTGTGCGCCCTGGGCTCCAGCAAGACCCGGAAGTCCATCACGACCATCGAGTCCTGGCGCTCCATCCTGGCCATCGAGTCCCGGTTCACCCGGCGGACCGATGGGACCTTGCGATCCCGTAAGGCCCATAGGACCACGTTCACCTCTCTCGCCGTCCTCTCCGTTTTGCACCGTGTAGCTCGTCTGTCCACACGTGATCCGGACGCCCTCGGGAACAATCTCCTGCGAACACGGGATTCCGTCTCTTCCGTCTCGGCCAGAAGGCCCCATGGCTCCACTGGCGCCCGCGGCGCCGTGAACTCCTGGCACACCGGACACACCTTGCAGGCCATCGGCTCCTGCTCGGCCGGCCCTGCCTTCCGGACCCCGCTCTCCACGGATGCCCGGTGCTCCTTGCTCGCCGGGGGATCCGGCTTCACCCCGCTGTCCTTGTTCACCTCCTGATCCAGGATTTTCTCCTGGTCTTGTGGCAGGGCACCCTGCCAAGAGAACAAACACCAAACTGCTGTAGCGCATCGCGCACCTCCTTTGTGCTGTACACTAGTTTATTTTTGCAGTCTTGTCAATAGGGGGTCATCTAGTTTTCTTTTGGTGATAGTTTTGGTAGGTGGCCAACCTCCTCGTAAACCGTCTTTCCGATCTCCTGAATGGTTTGCGCCAACGTATCAAATTGTGCCCCCTTCGTCATGATACAGAGGAGATACGGGTTTTCCGGATGATAAACGATGCCGCAGTCGTGGAGCTCTCTTTGTGCCGGATTCAGCTGTGCGAGTGTGAGCTCGCCGAATTTATGCGCTACTTTTACGTCAGCCGGAACCGTCGCCGCTAATCCTTCTTTGAAGGTGGTTTCAGTCAGAAGGTTCAAAGCGCGTTCTGACATGGCGCGACTCAAGAGAGTGCTATTGTAGAGTACGCGAAAAAAATAGGCGTAATTCTTTACCGTAAGGAAGTTTACTTTTTCAGGTGTGGGAAGCGGCGGCGTATCTAATCCCAGTTCAGCGTACACCTCGCCAATCTTTTCGGCACCCAAATTACTGACCAACGGGTAAAGCGTATTATTGTCCGAATAGACAATCATTCGGCGGATTAATTCGTCAACGCGGTAGCGTGTGCCGTTTGTTAAGCGTTCCGACGCAGGGTACTGTTGACCGATGTTGTAATCTTTCGGGTCATTATAAAGTAGTGTCTGTTCCAAGATTTTTGGTTCGGATTCCGCGGCTTTAAAGTACGCGATCATGATAGGTACCTTGAGCATGCTGGCGGGGGCATACAGCTCCTCGCTATCGATTGTCAGCCATTTACCTCGTCCATACGCACGAAAATACACGGACACGGCCGCTACCTCGCCGGATACCTTTTTGGAATTAATTGTATCAAGAAGACGATTTTTGAGCGGGATGAATTCAAAGAATTCCTGGTTTCCGCCAACGTCGCATGCCAAAAGGGGATTAGTCAGTCCTTTGAAGCCAAGCCGGAGTGGTTCCGTGGCACACGCCGTCACACCAATACCATGGCGTACTCGCCAGCCCTTGATGGCCCATCCAGCGAGTATTCCTATCGCAAGCGCCACGCACAAGAGCGTCAGTTGAATCCTACGAGCGGTTAAAAATTTTTGTTCCATGTAGTGATGAAAGTATAGCGTGTGCGTTCCCCAAAATCAACGAGGGGGAAACAAAAAACCGTCCCGATTGAATCGGGACGGTTTTTTGTTTTATTGGTGATTAGAATCCCCCTGGCCCACTAAAGCCGCCCGGGCCGCCGCCAAATTGACCACCACCACCCTCATCACCACCCTGCTGCTGGCGCGGGCGTGACTGAATCTGCTTCTGCATGTCGCCACCAAAGAAGTCATCAAAGAGACCTTTTTGTTCTTGGCCACTTGCCGTGCCGATGAGTTCATCGCACTGACCCAAGATATCATTGGCACCTTCAAATGCGTCAACAAGCGCATCCAGATCAACGGGTTTTGCAGCTGCCGCAGTTTTTACCGCGGTAACAGCTGTCGTGCCAGCGGCAAGACATCCGTTTATTTCCGTTACATCCTTCTTTTGGCGCTTGAGCTGGGAGACACCCCTCTTAAGACCTGCTAAATGCTGGTTGAGTCCTTTCAGCATTTGACCGGTATTGCGCACCGCGTCAATGGTCTGAATAACATCTTCCAGTTCTTGTCGTTTTTCTTCCGCTCCATCACCAGCTTCCATCATACTTTGCATCTGTTCAAAGTCACCGGAACTGACGGCGGCAATCATCTGATCAAACATCGCTTTTAATTCATTATAGATTGCTTGGCCTTTTGCCACCTGTTCCGAGAGATCAACTTTGCTCTTGCTTGCATTGGCTAGCGCGCGTTTCCACATCTTATCCATCATGCCAAACCCTTGCTTGATTTGCTTGACGATTTTTGGAGCTTGCGCCGCAAATTCCAGTTGCATGAAGATATCCTGCATATCTTCCATCATGCCAGAGAGTTCTTCTTGTGCCGCCTGTGCTTCATCACAGGTTGTGGCATCTTTCACTGCCTGGAGCGCCACCTTCATTTTTGCAACCAGCTCTTTTGCAGCCGCAGGTGCAGTCGCCTTTTGACGTTCAATCTTAGCGATTTTTGCCTCAAGTTCTTTAACGGGACGAGCCATCTGTCCCACACCTTTCTGCATTTGTTTCAGACACTGCTTATTCTGTTCCTCTTCTTGCTTTTTCTGACGTTCTTCATTCATTTCACCACCTTGACCCTGTCCACCAAATTCTCCGCCTTGTTGACCACCCTTAAA
>CAZWRL010000024.1:5530-10299 GCA_964636345.1 uncultured Gammaproteobacteria bacterium
ATCTCCTCTAAATTGGCCACCCTGTCCACCAAATTCTCCGCCTTGTTGACCACCCTTAAAATCTCCTCTAAATTGGCCACCCTGTCCACCAAATTCTCCGCCTTGTTGACCACCCCTAAAATCTCCTCCAAATTGGCCACCCTGTCCACCAAATTCTCCGCCTTGTTGACCACCCCTAAAATCTCCTCCAAATTGGCCGCCATGTTCACCACCAAATTGTCCACCTGGTGGCATACCCGGTTGACCACCTGGTGGTGATCCAAATTGACCACCTGGTGGCTGGCTTCCACCAAAACTACCACCACCGCCAAAATCACCCGGCGGCGGCAACGTCCCCCCCTGTTGCGGCGCGGTTTGCGCGGATCTTACCCCACGCGCTCCCGCGTCTGGCGCGACTATTGCCGCGCCAACATACGCAACACCGTAGAGGCCCATAAAAAACGAAAGCAGTGCCCCTAAAAAATTCATAGTGTTTCTCTAAGATGAATAAATTGTTAATAATCTGCTAAAAGTATAGCATTTTTACCGTACCTTGTGATAACTTATCCACAGTGTTACCGAAATTCCGGTGGAGGAGGCGCTTCGCCACCTCCACCCTTCATCCCATTAAACATTTGATCCTGAATGAATTCACCAAAGAATTCTTCACGGTTTCCTTCTAGATCAGAGCGTACCTCATCGCAGTCAGAGAGCCCTTCTTCAACCGCGGAAAAGGCCTCAGCCGTTGCGTCAGGATCTGCCGGACGGCGATTTACCTCGGCTTTTGCGGCGGCAATGAGTGGTTGCGCGTTGTCAAGACATGCGGCCAGCGTGCTCGTGTCTCTCTTTTCAAATCGCGCCATATCCTTGGCCTGACGGCGCATATCCTTCACACGGCGATCAAGATCTTTGAGATATCGCGGCGCATTGCTTAAGGCGTCAATCGTGCGAATGATTTCAAAGATTTCCGTTTCGTGCTCACGCGCCTCCGAGTCCCCGCGCTCCATGACCTCTCGCATCATGTCAAAATTGCTTGACGCCATAGCGGATTTGAGTTCATTGAAGATCGTCTGCATGGCATCAAACAGCCTCTGGCCGCGGGCAACCAGCTCAGAAAGATCCGCTTTGCTCTTTTTTGCCTTACTGGCGGCTGTTTTCCACTGTCGCTCAATATTTTTCATCTCCCGCGTGATCTGCTTTATCATTTGTGGCATTTGGATCAAGAAATCCAGTTGCATGGTGTGATCCTGTAGATCATTATTCGCGCTGTGCATTTCACTTTTTGCATCTTGTATATCCTGACACCCGGTGGCTTTTTTTGCTTCCGCAAAGAGCGCTTTAACCTGCGCAAGGCCGGCAGTAATGGCTTCCGGTATCACCACCTTCTGTTTTTTGGCCTGTGCAATTTTTCGCTCCACATCCTTAATGCTGTACCCTTCAAACTCTTTCAGTTCGCGTTGCGCGTCTTTAATGCATCGCGCGGCATTCATCACATCTTCAACATCGCGTATGTTGTCATTGAAGTCATTGAAAAGCTGATAGAGATCCTGTGTAGCGGTATTCAAGTCCTGACATTCAGTCAAGCCCAGCGCGCTGGTGTAGCCGGCTTTCATCTGCCCGATGAGTGCTTGCACATCTGCGGGAGCCGCAACTTTATTGCGCACCAGTTCCTTAAGACGGCGTTCTGCTTCCTTAATCTGGTATTGATTGAAATCTTTAAGCGATCGTTGTTGATCTTTAACACACCGATCATCAGATTCCTTTTGCTGTATGGCCGGATCAGGAGCGCATTCATTGATGCCGCAGCCGGTTGCGTTGTCGTACAGGTATCCGAACGGACATTGCGCGCTAAGTTCTGGACAACTTTGTGCTGGAGTAGAGTACCCGCCATCTGATGGATAGGTTGGCGTAGGCGCGTTCAGCATCTGCGCTCCAACAAACGCAACACCATACAGACCTAATAAAAACGAAATTAGCGAAGAAAAAATGGACATAAAAAAATGATTATTGTGGCATCATTATAGCACGTTGCAAGAGTATCGGTTAAAGTTATGCACAGCCTTTTAAAATAGCCACCGCGGTCACGACATTTTCGTGTTAGCCGTGTTGCGAGACACATGTGTCAATGATATACTTTTGCCACTATGTCTGAACTCGTTTTTGACATTGAAACACAAACCGCGGATTTCGGTTTTGATGAAGCGGGACTCAAGAAAGCCCGCGTTTCTGTTGTGGTGGTGTATGACTATGCTGACGGACAGTACAAGACGTTTATGGAAGAGAACATGGCCGAACTCTGGCCGTTGTTTGAAAAAGCCGACCGCGTGATTGGCTATAACATCGTGCATTTTGATTTGCCGGTGCTGAACAATTACTATTCCGGCGATCTTTTGAAATTGCCCAATTTGGATTTGATTTTGCCGGTGAAAGAAGCGCTCGGGTTTCGGTTAAAATTAAATGACATTGCGAAAGCAACGTTGAAAGTTGAAAAATCCGCCGACGGTCTGCAGGCCGTGAGGTGGTGGGCAGAGGGAAATGTGGAGGATATTAAAAAATATTGCGCGCAGGATGTAAAAGTTACTAAAGAAATTTATGAATTTGGTAAAAAAAACAAACAGCTTTTCTATAATAATTTAAGCGGAGATCTGATTCCTTTTGGCGTGAATTTTGATATGCCGGCGACGCCGTCTGCTACGGCGCCGGGCGCGCCGTCGTCCACAGGAAGTCTCAACTTGACTCTGCCGTTTTAGCGTAGTAGAGTAGAGGAGGCCATAGCACTTGGCCAGGTTTATTTTAGTTCGCCTATCATATTAAAAATGGATGCGTTAGTCTTAGCAGGTATAAGTGTTCCCTTATGTTCCTTTAAAAAATTTCAAAATAAATTTGTTCCTGGGGCACGCCGCGTTCTATCAAAAGTGCGCGTGAGTCTTTTACCATTTCCGGTGCGCCGCAGATGTAAAAATCGTAATGGACGGGATCGGGAAGCTCTGATAAATGTTCCGTCACGCGGCCGCGCGCGGCAGTCCATGCATCACTGGGTTGGGAAAGCGTGAGCATGGCCTCCGGAATCAGTTTTGCAAGTTCGTTTTCAAACATAAGATCATCCTCGTGGCGCAGGCCAAAAAGCATCTGTTTTTCACGCGTAGATTTTTTGTTCTGTTCATCGCGCAACATGCTGATCATCGGCGCGATCCCAACGCCGGTTGCCACAAAAAATACCGGACGTGGTGAATCACGGAGTGTAAAAAATCCAAACGGGCCGCGGAGTGTTACGGGAGAACCATCTGGCAAACTATCCAAATACGGAGCTGTGACGCTGGTCTCGTAGCGTTTCAGGCAAATTTCAATAGTGCGTGAGCCGGTTTTTTCTGGTGCGTTTACGAGTGAAAACGGGCGCGGGTGTTCACCGGGTTGCGGAAGATCAAGCATCACAAACTGACCAGCCGCAAATTGCATCGGGCGATCAAGCGCGAGCATCACAAAAAAAACATCGCCGGTGAGCCATTTTTTTTCTGTAATCGTTGCGGTATATTTTTCCGGGGTTGACATAGACGTGGTTTACGCCTATTATAAAAGAATAACCGCCATTTGTCAATCTGGCATTTTTCATTATTTCATGCAATTTACTTCTTTTCCGAAAATTAAAACTAAACGCTCCGTTTATTTGGACCACGCGGCCGCAACGCCGATGGATCCTGCTGTATTTGAAGCGATGAAGCCATTTTTGCAAGGCGAGTACGGAAATCCGGGCGGTTTGTATAAAATAGCGCGCGTGGCAAAAAATGCCGTGGATAGCGCCCGAGAAACCGTAGCGCGGATTTTGGGTGCGCAACCGCGGAATATTATTTTTACTGGCAGTGGAACTGAAAGTGATAACATGGCCATCTTTGGCGTTGCGCGACAGTATGCGGATCGCGGGAAGCATATTATTACGATGTCCATTGAACATCATGCGGTGCTACATAGCGTTGAAGCGCTTAAAAAAGAAGGGTTTGAAGTAACGGAACTTTCGGTTGACGAGGATGGGTTGGTCACGCCGAAACAAGTGGTGGATGCGCTGCGGGACGACACGATTCTTGTTTCCGTAATGTACGCAAATAACGAAATCGGCACGATAGAACCTCTAGCAGATATTGGCCGCGCGATTATGAAATGGAAGCAAGAACACGGCCGGAAACCAACTGAACCGCCATTTTTTCATACCGATGCGTGTCAGGCCGCGGGGTATTTGGAATTGAATGTAGAAAAATTGCATGTTGATTTGATGACGATTAACGGAAGTAAAATCTATGGCCCAAAAGGCACGGGCGTTTTGTACAAGCGCGATACCGTGCGCGTGAAGCCGCTTATTTACGGCGGGGGACAGGAGATGCGTTTTCGCGGCGGTACGGAAAATGTCGCGGGGATTGTGGGGTTGGCGACAGCGCTTGAACGCGCGCAGGGCATGAAAGAAAAAGAATCCAAGCGGCTCACCAAGTTGCGCGATTATCTGCTGGGCGAAATCCAGCAAAAAATTCCTAAGGTTGTTCTCAACGGCCATCCAAAAGAGCGGCTGCCGAATAATGTGAACGTGAGTATTTTGGATATTGAAGGCGAAGCGCTGTTATTGTATATGGATGAGTACGGCGTCGCGCTTTCTACCGGATCCGCGTGCACATCGGAATCGCTTGATCCGTCGCATGTGATTGTTGGCATCGGCAAGCCGTATGAATACGCGCACGGAAGCATCCGGTTTAGTTTGGGGCGCGAGACCACCAAGCGCGATATTGATTATGTGATGAACATATTGC
>CAZWRL010000025.1:0-9255 GCA_964636345.1 uncultured Gammaproteobacteria bacterium
AGATAAAATTAGCACCTATCCATCAACTCAAAATACCGCTCCCGAGACATACCCTCTTTTTCAAAGATATAAATCAGCCGTTTGTAATCAACGGGTGACAATTTGGGCATATCCTCCCAAAGTACCAATTTCATTTTCTCAAATGCGACAAGTTCCGGTGCTTTCCAGTCATCATCCATAGCAAAACCAGCTTCTTCAAGCACCTCTGCCAGTGTACCGTTTTCTTCTAAACCCTCAATAAAAAGCTCGGTGGCTTCACGAATATTTTTACGTGCCTCATCCACAGTTTCACCGCATGAAGAGATATCAAGTTGAGGTATATACGAAACATACAGCGCACCCTCTTTCCAGACTTCCGCGGTTAGCTGTATTTCTTTGTGTTTGTAGACTGCTTTCATATAATTAGACTGTATCAACTGGCTATTGTTGTGTCAACCCCTTTATGCACTCAAAAGAATCATTTCGCTTTAAATTTCCGCACACTGCTCACGAATAAACTGCTGCCAAAAGTACGTATCCCCGTGTTTAAGAAGACCGAGATAAGAATTGACCGTTTCTTTTACCGGTCGCTCCGCAACATTTTTTATCATGCGTCGTTTTGTAGACGTACGGAGCACCTGGTGAGTCGGAAAATGAACCCAACCCAAAAAATCAACACCAGAAACAAGCGTTTTAATAAACACTTTATCCGTATGAAGTTCCAATTTAAATTTCGTGAAAAGCACCTCGCTAATTTGTCGTAAAATTATTTCAAGCCCTTCTTTATCTTCTGAAAAAACCACGAAATCATCGGCATACCGTATGTAGCGCTTTGCTTTTATTTTATGTTTCATCAACTGATCAAACTCGTTCATATATACATTGATGAATAATTGGGAGGTAAGATTACCCAGTGGTAAGCCAACGCCCGGCCGGGTCTCAAAACTATTCACAACGGCATGAAGTAGCCATAAAATATTTTTATCTGGTATATACGCGGCGAGAATCTCTAATAAAATTTCGTGATCTATATTGGCAAAAAATTTCTTCACATCACATTTGAGCACCCAACATGTACGTTTATTATCCTTTGAAACTTGACGCCCAAATTGACTAAAAAGATCAAGCGCCTTGCGAGTACCCTTATCTATACGGCAAGAATACGAATCAAAAATAAATGTCCTATCAAAAAATGGATAGAGCTTCCTGTGTATGGCGTGGTGGAGCAAACGATCCCGTACGGCGGCCTTATGAATGATGCGCGGTTTTGGATCAGAAATGTTGAAGAATAAATATCCGCTATGTTTATAACGAAAATTTGCAAGATCAGCGTGCAGAGCATAAATATTCTCCACCAGACAAAGACCGAACTCCTACACATCTTGCTTCTGCCGTTTATCCCTGATAAACTCCACCCATGCGTCAAATAAATTATCAAGCGAAATAATTTCTTCAAACGTCTACTATCCTTTTAAATTCTACCACAACCCAACGAAAAAAATAAAAAAGGAACCGAGGAACCAAGGGTTCTAGTTTCCTAGATTTCCCAAGGCTCCCCAGTTCCAATCGCCGAAGAAGCTACATGCGACGGCGCAGGACCAGACGCGTGCCGTCCCACCGACCGTCGAGGCTGAGCCAGTCCTGGTACCAGCCGCCGTCGTCCCAGTCGAAGCACCGGACGTCACGAGGGCCGGGAACGCGCCACTTGGTGCACACCAGGTAATAACGCTTGAGCTCGGCCGGCCATTCGCTCCGGTGTTCCCAGAGGAACAACCCCTCGTCCTCACCGAGACCACCGCCATTCTCGCCCTCGGTCCGGGCGACCATCGTGTCGCCGTTGACCGAGGTTTCACTCGGGTTCAAAAACGAGACAGCCTCGTACTGACGGCCGGCGATCTCGAATGTGATGACCGTATGTGGCGGAATCGACGGCGCATCCGAGACGGCTGCCGACGCGAGGTCGCGCATGAGCGCTTCCACCATCACGCGTGCCCGGCGCGGATCCTGCAGAACCGCTTTCAGCATATCACCGGTCATACCGGCTTCGCTCAAGCGATCCTCAAACGACCGGAGCTGTCCTCCGTACACCTGACTCACGAGGTGGTCTGCCATTTGGCTAACCCTTCCTTTCTCGCCGTAGGCCGGACTGCGCATGATGCACCACGCACCAATTGCAGTTAGCCATTTGTTGAACACGGCGCACTATGACTGAGATCCTATCGCCAGGGGCTCCAGGATGACAAAAGTCACAAAGCGCCATATTCAACACGATTTTTGCATTTTAAAGAACACCCTAACTATAGTATATTTTAGCTATTTTGTCAAGGGCTGATGGCAAAATAATGGCTTATTTAAGGCATTTTATCATCACCTTTTGGGCTCTTTGGCGTCTTCAATTTCTTCTCCAGCAATTTTATTTCATCACGGAGTAACGCGGCGAGTTCAAATTCAAGATTTTTTGCCGCCGCGCGCATTTGCGTTTCTTTTTCTTTAATCATGCGCGAGACATCGGACGGCGCGTATTTCATTTCAAGATTAAGCACCTCCTGCACATCCTTTTCTCCAATGCCCCATAGTTTTGTAATATCCTTAATTTCTTTTCGTACGGTCTCGGGCGTGATGCCGTGCTCCTTATTATACGCAAGCTGTTTTACGCGGCGGCGATTGGTTTCAGAAATGGCGCGCCGCATGGAACCGGTCATGACATCTGCATACAAAATAACTTGCCCGAGCACGTTACGCGCGGCGCGGCCGATGGTCTGGATGAGTGAGGTATCACTCCGCAAAAATCCTTCTTTGTCCGCGTCCATAATGGCAACCAGCGTGACCTCCGGCAAATCCAAACCCTCACGGAGCAAGTTCACCCCCACGAGACAATCAAATTTTCCTTGCCGAAACGCCGTCAAAATACGAATGCGATCAAGCGTTTGAATTTCACTGTGCAAATATTTTGCTTTCACGCCTTGCTCCACCAAATAATCTGCCAGGTCTTCTGCCATCTTTTTGGTGAGCGTGGTGACGAGTGTGCGTTCATCTTTTTCTGCACGCAGTTTTACTTCATAGATGACGTCTTCTACTTGACTTTTTTTGGTAGACCCCGCCGTCACCGGCCGCACCATAATTTCCGGATCAACAAGACCCGTAGGACGGATAATTTGCTCTACCATTTGTGTGGAATGCTCCAGTTCCCACGGCCCGGGCGTGGCAGATACAAACACGCATTGATTTACGCGCGCCAAAAATTCGGGGAATTGAAGCGGACGGTTATCATAGACAGAAGGCAGACGGAAACCATTATCTATGAGCGTGGTTTTCCGCGCGCGGTCACCGTTATACATGGCACCCAACTGCGGCACCGTCACATGGGATTCATCAATAAACATCAAAAAATCTTTGGGGAAATAAGACAACAGCGTTGACGGCGGCTCCCCTTCCGCGCGGCCGTCCATGTGCCGCGAATAATTTTCAATACCACTGCAATAACCAATGTGGCGTATCATTTCAAGATCATAGTTAGTGCGGCGCTCTAGACGCTCGGCTTCAAGCAATAAATCTTTTGAACGAAAATGCGCGAGCTGATCCTCAAGTTCTCGCATGATGGCTTTTTCTGCAGTCTGGCGCGCGGGCTCAAGCGTGACAAAATGTTTTGCCGGAAAAATCCACGCCTCCTCTTTTTCTCCGCGCACTTTCCGCGTCACGGGGTCTATCGCCAAAATATGCGCGATGTGAGACCCGTTCATTTCAATGCGATAAATAATTTCTTCATTCACCGGATTTACTTCCATCACATTACCGTGCACACGGAACTGGCCGCGTTTTAAATCAGCGGTGGTGCGCACAAATTGGAGTGACACGAGTTTCCGCATAAATGTGGCGCGATCCAATTCCTCGCCACGCGAAAATTTTATACTCTCCCCTGCATAATTTTCCGGCGAACCCAAACCGTAAATGCAGGAGACCGATGCGACAATAATCACATCGCGGCGTGTGAGAAGTGCTTGGGTTGCGGCGTGACGCAGACGATCTATTTCTTCATTGATCTGCGCGTCTTTTTCAATGTAGGTATCCGTTTTGGGCATGTACGCCTCCGGCTGGTAGTAATCATAATAGGAGACGAAATATTCAACCGCGTTGTCTGGAAAAAATTCGCGGAATTCATTGCACAGTTGCGCCGCCAGTGTTTTATTATGCGCAATGGCTAGTGTGGGGCGCTGTGTTTCTTGGATCACTTGTGCCATGGTAAATGTTTTGCCTGAACCTGTGACACCGAGCAATGTCTGATACTTATTTTCCTGCGCCAAACCAGCCACAAGTTTTTCTATGGCTTGCGGCTGGTCACCGGAGGGTTGGTAGGTTGAGGTGAGGTTGAATTTACTGGCCATAAAAACGCAAAAAACTGCCTCGGATGGGCTTATGTGTCTATACTATCTCTCTTTAGCGCGGTTGTAAACTTAAACCCTCCGGCGATACCGCCACACGGCGAGCGGGATGAAGACAATCAAAATGCCAAGAATCCACGCGAGTGAATACCAGAGCAAGTCACCCACTGGCTGGCCGAGTGACAGCGCGCGGATAGCATCAACCGTCACGGTCACCGGACTCCAACGCGCAAACGCTTCAAGCGCAACGGGCATGGTTTCAATCGGCACAAATATGGAGCTGGCAAACGCAAGCGGAAATATCCAAATGAATCCGGCCACCTGCGCCGTTTCCGTATCTTTCACGGATAATCCAATAGTCGCGGAAACCCATGAAAACGCAAAACCAAACAAAAGCGCAATGCCGAACGCGGCAAGCGCGGCAAGCCACGACCCTTGAAATCTAAATCCAATTAACGCCCCAACACCCGCCATCAAGAGCACCACAAACATGTTGCGGAGCGAGTCCGTAATAGTACGGCCGGCGAGCACGGCGGAACGCGCCATCGGAAGCGTGCGAAAACGATCAATGATGCCGCGTGACATGTCATCGGAAAGCGCAATGCCGGTTTGCATGGATCCAAAAAGCACGGTTTGCAAAAGAATGCCGGGTAACAGAAAATCAATATATTCTGCAATGGGCGTGGTGATCGCGCCGCCAAAAACGTACGTAAAAAGCAACAAAAACAACACGGGCTGAATGGTGGAAAACACAATGAGTTGCGGTAAACGCGTGTATCGTATCAGGTTGCGTTTTATCATCATCATGATGTCTGAAAGAGTGTTCATACGGCGGCGTGCCCGGTTAATCGCAAAAAAACATCGTCAAGTGTTGGCCGACGGAGCGCAATATCCGCAATCGCTATCTTGGCATCATCTAAACGACGAATAACCGACGCCAGCACGGAAACTCCGCTTTCAACCGGTAACAATACCTTACCGCTATGAATATCCATCTCCGGAGGACGTATGCCAAACGGCGCAACCGCGAGTGCGGCGGCCGGTGTTTTTGCGTAATCCACAACCATAATCTCAACCATATCGCCACCAACACGCGCTTTCAATTCCGCGGGAGAACCCTCTGCAATAATATGCCCGTGATCAATCACGGCAATGCGATCCGCGAGCGCGTCGGCTTCTTCCATATATTGCGTGGTTAACAGAATGGTGACGCCGGATGCGGCAAGCGCTTCAATTTCTTTCCAGAGCGCCTGACGACTGCGCGGATCAAGGCCAACGGTTGGTTCGTCAAAAAATAACATGCGTGGATTTGCGACTAAACTCGCGGCCAAATCCAAACGACGACGCATGCCGCCCGAATACGTTTTAACGCGCCGATCCGCCGCATCGGTTAAATCAAATGCTTCCAAAAGTTCCTGCGCGCGAGCGCGCGCGGCGCGTTTCCCCACATGATACAACCGCCCCACAAGTTCCAAATTTTCGCGGCCGGTCAAGTGTTCATCAACCGCGGCATTTTGTCCGGCAAGACCAATATGCGGACGGAGCGCCGTGGCCTCACGCGCCACATCAAAACCAGCAACCGTTGCGGTGCCGGAATCCGGCGTAAGCAGGGTGGTTAAAACGCGGACAAGCGTGGTCTTGCCGGCGCCATTTGGCCCTAACAGTGCGGTCACCGTTCCAGGATCAACTTCTAAATCTACGTCGCGAAGCGCTTCTACGGCACCAAAATGTTTACTGACGCCGGAAACCACGATGCCGGCCTTGATGTGTTCGGTTGCGGGAACGAGGAAATTCATAATGCTTACGACCGGAACGTACCACATCATGATGAGACTGTCTAGCAGAGACAGCCGGTGCGCGGCGCGGCGGCAAGGTGGGAAGCGCCGTAACAGGAATTGATTTTTTCATCAGCCGTTCAATCTGTTTGATATCTGACCGTTGATCACTCGTGACAAACGATACCGCGCGGCCGGCATTTCCGGCGCGACCCGTACGTCCAATGCGATGCACATAATCTTCCGGCGTGCTCGGCAAATCATAATTAATAACGAGGGTAATACCCTTCACATCAATACCGCGCGCGGCAATATCCGTTGCCACAAGCACACGAAATTTTCCAGACTTGAATCCCTCAAGCGCGGCGCGACGTTGCGCGAGCGATCGGTTTGAATGAATTTCGCTTGCGGTATGTCCCATGGCGCGCACGCCAAGAGCAATTTTTTTAGCGCCGTGTTTGGTGCGTGAAAATACGAGAACGGTTCCCGGAGTATCAGTCAGAATTTTATCAAGCAATTGCATTTTGGCATCTTTTGCAACCAGATACATTTCATGTTGCACATGGGCGGCGGCCGTGCCCGCGCGCGCCACCTCAATCCGAACCGGGCTCCGCATGAACTGCGCCGCAATCTGCGCAATGGCAGATGGCATGGTTGCGGAAAACAACATCGTTTGGCGATCTTTTGGCGCGGCGCTCAAAATTCGTTTAATTTCCGGCAAGAATCCAATGTCAAACATGCGGTCTGCTTCATCAAGCACCACAACGGTTACCTTCTGCAACGAGTAATTTTTATGCTGCAGATGATCCGCAAGACGTCCCGGCGTTGCAACAACGATGTTGGGATTGTTACGCAACATTTGCAGTTGCATGTGCATGGACGCGCCACCAATTAAGACCGCGGTGCGGAGGCCCAGTTTTCCACCGAGTTTCTGCAATACTTCCTCAACCTGAAGCGCCAGCTCGCGTGTGGGTAGCAAAATAAGGCCCTGGCCGCCATGAGCCATGAGCCGTTCTAGCATGGGTACGCCAAAAGCCAGGGTTTTACCCGTGCCTGTTTCCGCAATGCCCACCACATCTGTGCCTTGCAAAGCCACCGGAATAACATCCCTTTGAATAGGCGTTGGATGCGTAAAATGCCGCTCCGCGATGACGGCCAAGAGTTCACGTCCTATGCCGAGTTCGTTAAAACTCGTATGTGTGTCTTCAGTACGTGTCATGAAGAAGCTACGCTATCAGAAATGCCGGTTTTTGTCAAGGGCGGCTTAAACGCTCGGCACCTGCACTCGGTAGATAATCCTAAAATTCTGCGGATCAAAATCCGCGCGCTCGCCGGTTATTTGTTTGAAACTCAATGTAGTATACGCTACTTTTTGTGTATCTAAAAACGTGTCCACGTCATGAGGCGATACCGGATAATGTGCGGCAAGTCCGCCGGTGTCAATGATGTAATGGGTGCGAGCGATTTTATTGAGCAATCGTTTAATCACATATTTAACCGATTGCTGATATTTTTTCCAGCGCATCGTGCGCATAAATTTTTTTATTTCAGGCGAGTCGCTATTCATAATATCAAAAATGATGGCGCCGCCCGGACGCGTGATAACGAGCATGTTTTTGAGCGCGGTGAAAATATCAGAAAAATACCACGTGCTGCGCAGACAATACACGACATCGTATTTTTGCGCCCCTACTTTCTCCACCATGGTTTCATAGCCCGCGTGGTAATAGGTGACGGCAGGATATTTTCGCGAAAGTTCTTGCAACAAAAATTCCGAGACATCGCAACCATGCACGTCAATATTTTTTTCAAGGAGTCCCTCTGCAAAGGGAAATCCATTGCCGAGACCCACTTCAAACACGCGCTTTGGATGTTGTTGTTCTATCAAATTGAGCAAGCCGGAGACGTACGCATTTTTGCCATACCCCTGCGCCTCTCTCGGCCAATGTCGCGCGCCTTCAACCGTACTCCAATCATGAGATGTCATAATGGCAGTGTATATTGAACGCAGTGCGAACCGAATTTGAAAACAGAATTTGAGCGGCCGATGTTTGGCGGCTTCGCCGCCGCACTCGCCGCGCGCGGGGCCACGGGCGGGGCGATTCCCTCCCCCTTAAACCCCCTTCCTCGCCCCGCCCGAATGGCGCGCGCGGCGAGAGAACGCCCCCTCCAATTGGAACGGATACGGTGCGCCCGACAATCAAATAGGTCAGTAAAATCTGTAAAGATTGTACCACGGATCTTTGAAAATAAAAAGCCCGCCGCCGAGTTGACCACGTTGGTCCTCTCGGTCGGCGGGCGAGTGCCGCACTCACACGGTCGCGTCGCGGATGCGGCTTTCCTCCTTACTTATGGGCGTGCAGATGATTGCGGTACTTCCACTTGCCAGCGACGAGCTCCTCGAGCACGTAGCTGTACTCGGCGTCGCCGACGGTGGACTTGAACGGCTCACCACCTCGCTCCTCATTCTCGTCTTCGGGCATTTCGATGCCCGTGTCGGCGAAGAACTTGGCGTTGGGCTCATTCTCGCACTCACCACGCCAGAGCACGCGCGTGCCACCGTCGTTGTGCACGACGTCAGAGGTGCTCCCGGGGCCATCTTCGTACCGGATCGCGGAATCGTACGACTTCTGCCTCAGGCGGAATTCTCTCATTGTGTTCTCCTTCCTATCATGTTGTTGTTCCGTTGTGCTCTCAGTCGGTCTTGATACCTTCGAGGGCGGCCTTGTGACTGTTCGTCGCAACCTCGAGTCCCGAACCTCACGGTTTATAGCCGAATTGGTGGCAGTAGAGAACCGTCATGGCCCAGGACGCCGGCACCCAGATTCTGTCGAACTCTCCCCTACACGCCCCGAGTGTAGAACGGGCCGTCGGGTCCACGAGATCTGTCTCCTTGTCCGCCACACGGCACTCCACTCCCGGTCCTATCGGAAACGATGCCGCAATGGGCTCAAGCCGACCGAACTTGGAGTAAAACTTGACCACCTCTTGGCATGGCATCCCTACGATTTCCGCGAGCTCGGTCATCCGACACCGTGCAGCTTTTGGCTTGCCCGTCAGCAGAGTCGTTTGAACGAATCTCGGCTTGCGCGGGACACCAGGACCGCGACCGAGTTCTCCTT
>CAZWRL010000026.1:0-8651 GCA_964636345.1 uncultured Gammaproteobacteria bacterium
ACGCGGGTCTTGAATATATGACATCCGGCGGCAATAGCGCCGGGATCAAAGCGGCAAAAGAGCGTATGCTTAATGCGGTCATCGGCATCTTCGTATTATTCGGCGGCTATGCTATTTTACACGCCATTAACCCAGCTCTCACGCGTTTTCAGGGTATTCAGATTTCCGCTTTAAAACGGGTACCTCTTGATTTAAAAGCCATGGAAGAATTTGCAAGCCCAGAAGATATTGGTGTAGAAGCACCTCTGCCTTTTGGCTTATTAAATGAAATCCCAGCTTTTAAACAAGGCGGGGCACCATGGGGACAGCTACCCTACGGTGCAACGGGAAAAATTTGCGGAGATCCTAGTAAAAACAACCCACCAGAGTGCAACTCTACTTTTGGCTATGCAGCATGCGGTGTAACCAGCTTGGCTATGGTGTTAAAATATTTTAAGGAACCAGTTGATCCACGCGTGACTGCCGCGTATGCGATAGAAGTAGGCGCGCGCGGAAAAGTTGGCACCAGCGTTGAATTTGTCACGAAAATAAAACAAAAATGGCCTGCGTATACAGGTAAGGCCATTAACAAAAAGCAAGCGTTGGCACTTCTTAAGCAAAAAATTCCCATTATTGCCAGCACACCGAGGGTTGGTTCATGTTATAAAGAAGGCGGCCACTGGATTGTTCTGACAGGAATTGATGGAAGTGGCAATATTGGTGTGAATGATCCGGGTGGAGGTAAAAAATGTCTCATACCAAATAAAAACGCGCTCAAGACGGAAGGGTTTTTTGTGGAGGAGGGATTCGCGCTTTTTGGCATGACACAAGCAAACTTCAATAAAATTCCCTTTTTGGGAGTTGTTGCTCCTACCGAAATATTACAGAAGGCCATGGCACAGCCCGTTTCTTGATATGCCAAAATCGAGCGTGGCGTACGTGTGCGCCAAATGTGACACCCAATTTATGAAATGGACGGGGCGGTGTTTGGAGTGTGGCGCGTGGGGCAGTGTGAGTGAAATCATGATGAGCACGCCGTCGCCTGCCGAAAACAATCTGATTACTACGGCGCCTGTTCAACCAATCGCGCTCGCGTCTCTTTCCACACAAAACCTCTCCCGCCTTACCACCAACATTAATGAACTGGATGGTGTACTCGGTGGCGGTATCGTGCCAGGATCGCTCATTTTACTGGGCGGCGAACCCGGCATTGGAAAATCCACCATCGCGTTGCAACTTGCCAAAAGCATTAACGGGGCATTGTATTTTTGCGGCGAAGAATCGCCGTCACAAATTGCCCTGCGAGCGAAACGCGTATCCGCCGACACGCTTCAATTGGTTGACACCATGCACGCTGAAGCTATTATTGCAACGATCTTTGCGCATAAACCGCCGCTTGCCATTATTGATTCCATTCAAACACTCCACACGGACGCTGTTTCCGGAGAGGCGGGCGGCATCGCGCAGATGCGCGCGTGCACCACACAGCTTCTCACCGCCGCCAAACAAACCAACACTGCCATTCTCATGATTGGTCACGTCACCAAAGATGGCGCGCTCGCCGGCCCCAAAACATTGGAGCATTTGGTTGACACGGTTTTATATTTAGAAGGCGATCGTTTTCGTGAATATCGCCTGCTTCGCGCGGTGAAAAATCGTTTTGGTTCAACGGATGAAATTGGTATTTTTACGATGACTGAACGCGGCCTCTCCGAAGTGCACAATCCCGGAGCGGCTTTTATTCAAGAACGCGGCGATGTGGTGCCCGGATCAGTGCTCACCTGTTTGATGGAAGGAACGCGCCCGCTCCTTGTAGAAATTCAGGCGCTCCTTACCAAAACTACCTTTGGCTATCCCCAACGGCGCGCCAGCGGTTTTGATTTAAATCGTCTCCAAATTTTAATCGCCATTTTGCAAAAACGAAGCGGCCTCAATTTGGCGCCGTACGATATTCACATCAACGTAGTCGGCGGCATCACGGCGGATGAACCGGCCGCGGATCTTGGCGTGTGCCTTGCGATTGCTTCCGCCTATAAAGACAAAACACTTTCACGTGAATTGGTTGCCTTTGGCGAGGTGGGTTTAGGCGGCGAGGTGCGGCCGGTGCGGCTCACGGAAAAACGCGTGCGCGAATGCGCGCAACTTGGCATGCGACAGATTATTCTTCCCGCGCGCGCCGCCTTACCGGCCACGCCTACCGGCCTCTCGGTAACACCGGTTAAAAACCTGGAAGAATTGATTCTTAAGGCCTAAAATTATCCACATCCCGCTCCCTCTTGACAACAAAAGCCATCTCCTCTATACTAGAGCTTCCGAGAAAATCGGAAAGAAGAAAGGAGGACCGCTATGGAGAGACCAACGATCAGGGCGCGGGTGATCACCGTAGAAACCATGCGGGGCATGAGGATTCTTCGTGAGAACCCGGTAGTACGTTCATGGGCCGGCGAGATGGTAGAAATCACCGTTGCTAGCGCCGAACTCAATGCGCGTCATGAGTTGATGGTAGAAGCAGTGTCGTGCCGCGGTGAGACACGAATCGTCCGCATTGCTGTATTCACCAACTTGACCGCGCAGGATATGGAGCGTCTCTACACCGCCGCGATTGACCGGATCAGCGATGTTTCTTCCGCGCTCAAGCGGCAGATGGCTCGCGCCACCGGCATCCCGACTCGTCGGGACGATGATTTCGCCCCACCCGCGTAACCGAATCGCTCTTTTTCCCAAGCGCCCCATTGTTAATATACAGTGGGGCAATTTTTATTCTAAATGCACCTCACGTTGCCACGTTTCAAAATAGGCGGCAACCGTGGGCCATCGCGCGAGTGTTGCATCTTTTTCAAAAAGCCATCGCGCGACATCGCGACTTTTTTGAATCAACACGCGATCCGTCAATCGCGCAAGTTTCAAATGCATCATACCGGATTGCGCGGTGCCAAACACCTCGCCGGGGCCGCGCATTTCCAAGTCCTTTTCCGCGAGCACAAACCCGTTGCGTTCTTTTTCAAACAAACGCAGACGTTCCAAACTTTTTTCGCTATCGGTTTCGCTGAATACCAAACAATAGGACTGATGCTCCGCGCGCCCAACACGACCGCGGAACTGGTGCAACTGCGCGAGGCCGAATCGCTCCGCGCCTTCAAGCCACATCACGGTGGCGTTGGGCACATCAACCCCAACCTCAATCACCGATGTTGACACCAAAATATCCGTATCTCCCGCCGCGAATTTTTGCATCACCGCGTCTTTTTCTTTTCCTTTCATCCTGCCATGCAAATACGCCACACGAAGATCCTTGTATATGTCTTCAGATAATCGTTTATACACATCCATCACCGCTTTCTTTTCCTCGCGAGCGCTCGGTTCAATCAACGGACAAATAACAAACGCCTGACGCCCCGCTTCAATCTGCTTTCGCGTAAACGCGTATGCCTTCTCGCGATTGCGCGACTCCACCAAACGCGTGATGATGGGCCTTCGTCCCGGCGGCAATTCCGGAATAATGGAGAGATCCAAATCGCCAAACACCGTGAGCGCGAACGAACGCGGGATGGGCGTTGCGGACATGGAAAGAAAATGGGGTGTGGCGCCGGTGGCACTTTTTTCTTTCAATAGGCGCCGTTGCTGGACTCCAAACCGATGCTGTTCATCAACAATCACCAGGCCTAACTTCTGCAATGTTACGTCTTCTTCCAGCAAGGCGTGTGTGCCAACAAGAATCTGTGCGTCAGGATTATTTTTTTGCGTGCGCGTCATAATGCCGATGGTCATCGTTTCACCAAATAATTTTCCCAATGTGCGTAGATGCTGTGCCGCGAGCACTTCGGTTGGCGCCATAATAACCGTTTGAAAACCGGAAAGCGCCGCGTTATACGCCGCGATGGCCGCAACCACCGTTTTGCCGGACCCAACATCCCCTTCAAGTAAACGATTCATTGGTTGTTCGCGTTCCATATCCTGCAGTATTTCCCACGCCGCCTTCTTTTGATGCGCTGTCAGCGTATACGGCAAGCGCGCCACAAACGCGCGCACCTCATCCGCATGAAACGGAACGTGCGGCGCGCGCATCGCGCCCATAGCCGCACGGTTTGCCATGCCGAGCATCTGTACCAAAAGCAACTCATCAAATTTTAATCGTGCTTCAGCGTGATGCAAAGCATCCGGTGAATCCGGAAAATGAAATTGCGTGATTGCCTCACGCACACCACACACATCGGCGCGATCACGGATCTCATGAGGTAGCCATTCCCGAATATACTTCACGGCCGACAACGCTTGTTTCATTAAAAATCGCAATTGTTTTTGCGTCACCCCTTCGGTGGTCGGATACAACGGAATAATGCGCCCGGTGTTTGTTGCTTCACGCGACGCGCGCTCCCACATGGGCGATACCATCTGCACACCAAACACATCCTCTTTCACTTTGCCAGACAGCGAAAGCTCATCACCCTGATTCAATTGTTTACCAAGGTGCGGCTGGTTAAACCACACCACCCGCACGGAGCCGGAATCATCACGCACCAACGCTTCGGTTAATACGCGACGCGTGCGCGGCGTGCGACGAGACGCAATAAGTTCAATCCTACCCCGCACCGTGGTCTCTTGCCCATCTTTCAAGGATGCAATCGGCGAAACCGCGCGCCAATCCTCGTGACGAAATGGAAAATAGAACAATAAATCACGCACCGTTGTAATACCAAGCCGTTCCAATCGGCGGAGAAGCGCAATACCGACGGTCTTTAATGTTGAAACCGGCGTTGCAAGTTCCATGTCATAGAGCATACCAGCGCGAAACAAATAAAAAAAGCCCACGCCTTTGATCGCTCTGCCTCACGTCCTGTTTGGTGCGCCCGGCAGGATTTGAACCTACGACTTCCAGGTCCGCAACCTGGCGTTCTTCCGGGCTGAACTACGGGCGCATGCAAGGGTCTTACAACTTGAAGACGCGAGCCATAAAATCCGTTACCGGCTCGTCATCTTCCTTCAGATTCTCACGCACGTAGGGTAACAAAATTTCACGAATTTGTAAAGGGTCTTGATCCTGAAGCGGAATCCCCAACCGTGGCACGGACCATAAGCGCGGCCGAAGATACAGCGATTGCACCTCACCGGGTTTATACACAATCCAAAAATGATGGAGGTCGCGGTGCTTGAACATCTTGTTGCCAACCTGAATACCAGACGATGTAATAACACATTCAACCGTGGGCGGCTCGTGAAGATCGTACAAAAAATAAATCAGCGCAATCAGAATAATAATCACGCCAAAAATAAAATTGTTCGTGTAGAGGGAATAGATAACGAGCGCGGCGCCAATCAGCGCGGCAATCATGTACCATTTTTTGCTGCGCTCATGCCGCGGATATTCATCAAATTCCCAGCGCGCTAACACATCGTCATCTCCCTCACCCATCGGCTCTTCAACCAGCTCCTCCGCAGATTCTTCCGCCGGTGTATCTTCCATCTCATCTTCTCTTAGTTCTATTTTTGATTCTTCATCCATACGCATCTATGGTAGCACAACGTCGCCAAAAACACACTTTCGTGGACGATGCTGGGCTCGAACCAGCGACCTCTGCAATGTGAATGCAGCGCTCTAACCAGCTGAGCTAATCGTCCAATCTGCACCCTCAAGAATAGCATTGGGGATAACATTCGTCAACGCTCTTGCGCGCCCGGACACACCTGCTAGAATACCCACGCGCTATCATGGAGGAAGGCATGCCCACCACAAAACCACTTGCGTTCTTTGATATTGACGGCACCCTCATTCGTTCGTCGCTCCTCATTGAACTTTGTCTCGGATTGGTGAAACACGGCGTCTTCCCGCCACTCGTGAAGGAAGAAATTGGCCCAACCTACCGTGCCTGGCGTGATCGCAAAGGCCCCTATCATGACTACATTATGAAAGTGGTAGAGGTCTATTACCGCCGCATTGCCGGCTGTCGCGTCTTTGATGTCGAATATGTAGGCAAACTGGTTGCCTCGGAACAACAGCACGAGGTCTATGTGTTCACGCGCGAGCTCATCAAGCGGCTGCGCGACACGCATACACTGGTTGCGCTCACGGGATCACCTGACGCGGTGGTCAATCCGTTCAATGAATTTTGGAACTTCACGCACATCGTTTCTGCGACCGCAGAAGTGAAAGACGGTGTCTACACCGGTAAGCGGCTCGTAGTGCCCGGCGCAGATAGTAAAGCAGATCTCGTGCATCAATGTCTCACCAATTTGGGTGCAACGCTTGAAGGATCCATCGGCATCGGCGACAGCGAATGGGATACGGATTTCCTGGAATTGATGCAACATCCTATCGCCTTTAATGCCAACGTGCCGCTTGCCAAAATTGCGTGCGCGCGTGGATGGCCAAACATTGTTGAACGCAAAAACGCGATTTGGCGCGTTAATGATTTACTGAACCCGGATGGAAACGGCGAACAGGCCGTTGCCGCCATTCTCATCTAGAGACCAGTCGCCCCGATCGCCACGGGGCGTTGCGCAAACCCCGACTCGTCGGGGTTTCTTTTTTCACACCCTTGCCGCATACGTATCCGTGCGTTATACTAGCCCACATGGAACGAGATCGGATTAACTTTTTGCAACCGCATCAGCCACCACCGGAGCCACAAGGACGATGGTGGCGTGTTGTTATTATAACCCTCATCCTGCTTGCAATTGGTTTGGGTTTCTACGTCTTCTGGCAAGGAAAAACACCGGAAATTGTGCGCGCGGAATCGGGTGCCACCGCGAGCGCCATTGAACCGTCATTCCATCGCATCTTTAAGCGTCTGCGCTCATTTATTACCGGCGAGAGCGGGGGCCTCACGGGGACTGCTCGTGATCGGATTAATATTCTCATTTTAGGCATGGGCGGCCCCGGGCATGATGGACCCTATCTCACGGATACTCTTATCGTGACGAGTATCAAACCATCAACGAATAACGTGGCCATGCTTTCCATTCCACGCGATATGGCCGCGCCCATTCCCGGTTACGGCTGGTATAAAATAAATCACGCGAATGCGTTTGGCGAAGAAGAAAAGCCGGGGCGCGGCGGCGAACTTGCCGCGCGCGTGGTTGAAAAAGCGCTTGATGAACCAATGGATTATTACGTGCGCGTTGATTTTGCCGCATTTGAACAATTGATTGATGAAGTGGGCGGCGTTGATATTCAAGTGGAACGTCCATTTGTGGATCAGAGTTTCCCCGCGGGACCCAATACCTATCGCACGGTTTCTTTTCAAAAGGGCGCGCAACACATGAATGGCACCACCGCGCTTATATTTGCGCGATCACGTCATGGCAACAATGGCGAGGGATCGGATTTCGCGCGCGCGCGACGACAACAAAAGGTGCTCGTGGCGCTCAAAGACCAATTACTTTCGCTCGGCACCATTACTAATCCTGCGCGCATCAAGAGAATTTTGCAGACACTCAATGAACACGTCACCACCAATGCATCGCTCACTGAAATGCTTAAATTTATTTCACTCACGCAGAATGCTGATACCACGGCCATCAAGCAACATGTTCTCACCAACGCCGAAGATGATCTTCTGCAGAATACTACGGTGAACGGAGCGTTCCTTTTACAACCGCGCAATGGCGATTACAGCGCCATTCATGCCTTAGTTAATGACATGTTTGACCGTGAGGAACGCGCGGTGCCGCTTGCTCCGGAGCCGGGACCACCGCCATCGGCATTATCCATTGGGGTGTATAATGGTACATGGAATGCTGGTCTTGCCACGCGCTGGCAAAAATGGCTGCAAGAGCAAGGGTTCGCGGTGCCGGCAGTAGGCAACACCACGGTGCGCCCCATCAAAGAGACCGCGCTACTGCTTACCGATGAAAAAGCAAAAAAGAAAGCCGGACCGCTTATTGATGTATTCGGCGTCCCATTCACCATGGCAACCGGAACGCCGCTCATAGAAGAAACCCCACAGGTTGACGTGATAGTGCTCCTCGGTGGTGAAATGCGGGAGCCCTACTAACCTCTATGCCTAAGAAACCGCTCATCGTACGCGATCATATTTCAACCATCGCGCTGGTTGGGCGTGTTAATGTTGGAAAATCAACGCTATTTAATCGCATCATTGAACAACGCCACGCGCTGGTTTCAGGAGTGCCCGGAACCACACGTACGCGGAATGTTGGCATTGCCTGGTGGCGCGGCGAACCGCTCCGTTTCATTGATACGGGCGGTCTCACGTTTGATGAGCACGTGCCGTTTGAGAAAGAAATTATGCGACAAACGGAACTGGCAACCCGCGAAGCGGATTTGATTGCCCTCGTGGTTGATGTGCGGACAACCCTTCTGCCGCAAGAACGCGCGCTCGTTAAACGGTTGCGCACCGCCAAAAAACCAATCATTTTGATTGGCAATAAAGCAGACACCACAAAAATCGCGGACATGGCTCATGAACGCGAGTGGTTAGGATTGGGACTCGGCGCGCCCATACCCGTTTCCGCGCAAAATGGCCGCGCCGTCGGTGATCTTCTGGATATCGTGTACGAAAAAATTAAACAAAAACCGGCGGGCCACGCGGAAGCGGAGAAACAAGAAACGGCAATCCGCATAGCGATCGTGGGGAAACCAAATGTAGGTAAATCCAGTTTATTCAACGCGCTGTTAGGTGAAGAACGCGTGATTGTCAGTCCCATTGCCCATACCA
>CAZWRL010000027.1:0-8302 GCA_964636345.1 uncultured Gammaproteobacteria bacterium
GGCCCATGCGCGGATCACGAAGGGATCCACTTGCTCGTGCCTTGTCACCACACCATTCTCAAGATCGGCTTCCACAGGATTGGGGTGTTCCTCCCCAAGATCGTCGGCAAGTTCACGGAGCAGCGCCTCAAACACCACATCTTGATCAACCACCAGTGCGGCGGAGGAAGGCAGATCACCACGCGCGGCGATAAGCTCAATCTGTCGCTCACGCGTCAAATGATTATCAATGACTTCCCGCGCAACCGCGGGATCTTCATACCGTCCAACCACTTCGTCGAGCAGGTTTGCCTCGCCCATGCGGGTAAGGCTGGATTCGCCCGGACGCCGAAGGAGCTCCAGCGCCGAAACCGGACTCGTCCGAACGAGCGCTCGGATACTATCCGTTTTACTGGACACGATCACCTCCCTCCACCTCTTCATCGCTGTGAGGCACGGATCGCTCTTCCGCGTGAACCGCGGAAACCACATTGAACGAGAGAGTACTCGGTGATTCCTCGCGCGATGCGCCAAGGAGAATCACTGCCATGTCACGATAGAGGGCACACCCAGCGTTCGTCTCAAGGAGCCGGTCGAGAAGACCGGCAACCGGATGCCAGTCTTTCGCCTGAAGCGGCAACGTGTCGGAACGCCGCATCTGTCCGAGCGCGGTGGCCAACCGACCCGCATGAAGGAACATAATGCGGTTGACGAGCGACTCACGCACACAGTCAATCCCGCGCGAAATCATCGCGGCAAGATCCTGCGGCACCTCGCCCATCATGTCAGCAAGATCTTCGGCCGAACGCGCGGCCATCTCGCGAGCACGATCATCGCGCTCGTCCAAGAGACCGCCCTCGCCGTCATCACGTACATGGACACCGAATGACACGGAGAACTCGCGCACGAGCTCCTCGTGCCTTCTGTTCATCGCATCTCGGTTCATGGAACGCCTTCCTCCGCTTCCAGGAGCAGAACGAAAAGGTCTCCGTTCTTTCCCTCGTTTTTTCCCGTTGTTCCCAGTCCCGCGAGCATGCACCATGGCGTGTCGCGAGCGCCCTGTGGCACCTGAAGCGCTACTTCGCGACCGCCTATTGCAATCGCTACGATACCGCCCTCCTCCAACACTCGTGCAGGCACTTCTCGCACCAGCAAGAGGTCAACGCCGGGTTGCGGCTCAGCAGGCGCGCGCGGAAGCATTACGTCCATGACGTGACGCCCCACGGGATGCCTACCAAACAAATCCCTGATTGATACAACCGGATCAAACCCGCGGTCGTACTTTCGCCGCGCGTCTGAATCTGTCAGCGTCTTGTACGCTTCGCTTGCTTCGCGATACCGAGAAACCGCCTCTGCCGAATCACCCGCATGATCAGGGTGACACGTCATGGCAATCGCCCGATACGCACGCTTGATCTCCGCGATCGTGGCATCCCGGGCAACCCCAAGGACACCGTAGTAGTCCTTCGTGGTTCCCATGTCGCCTCTCTGTAATCTGTAAAGGTCACCCCGCCTACCTTATTATAAGGGTTCTGCAGGGACTTTTCACTCTAACACGTCCTCAACGATGTGTCAAGTTTAAAAACCGTTGTGCGCCCACGAGGAATTGAACCTCGATCTCAGCCTTCGGAGGGCTATATTCGATCCGTTGAACTATGGGCGCAATGTGCTTGGCAATATAGCACCAAATACGCTAGGATGCAACCATGTTGACCCTCCCGGATCTCGCGCCATTTGCCGCAAACAACCTTCTGCTCCTCGGAACCGCATTCGCCGGCCTCATCGTCATACTTCGCCGGCCACGCCCACTCGCGCTCACCGTTCTTTTAGCCGCGGCAGCGGGTGGCGGTTTTGCCCTACTCATGAATGATCGCGGACTCCCGTGGTGGGGGCTCCAGGGCGATGAGGCGTTCATTGGCGCCGCGATCACTAAAGCGTGGCACAGCATCTTTTGGTCAGATTTTTACTACACGAATCTCTCGCCGTTTTATCCGCCGCTCTATTTTTGGATAACCGGAGCGCTCGGACAGCTGTTCAAACTATCGCCGATCGGTTCCATGAATGCCGGCGTTGCGGCCTCGCTTTTTTTATTGCCGCTCACCATCTACACCGGCATCCGCACTCTCCCCACCCACCTGTTCCCCAATCATCAATTCAAAAAATGGTTCGCGTTTTTTTCAGCCGGCTCATTATTTCTCGCGAGTGAATGGGTGAGTTTTTTGAGCAAGCCATTTGAATTTTTAACCGCCGCACTTTCCATCATATTTATACTCCACACGGTGACACTAGCGCGCGGCGAACATCACCGGCCATTCCGCGCAACCGTACTCCTCGGCATCATTGCCGCCGGTATTATGTGGACCTACTACCTCTGGATGATTTTTATCGCGCTCGCGCTTGCCGTCCTTGGTGTCCGCTTTGCAAGCGAATCACGAAAACGCTGGTATGGCGCACTGGCCCGCGTATTCGCCATAAGCGCAATCCTATCTGCGCCATTCTGGATCACGCTCCTTCGCACAACATTCGCGGGTGGAGAAGCGTGGCAAGCACACTGGTTTACGCTTGAAGAATTTACCATCGCGCCAACGCTCATCAGCGGCGTGGCGGCGCTTGTCGCGCTCGTCGGCATAGGATCCGCAATCACCTTTCGCAAACACCTTATTTCTTTCACGCTTGGCGCTCTCGTCATGGCGCCGATACTTTGGTTTGCCATGAACATGATAATGCTTGCCACAAAAGAGAGCGCGATAATGCCAACCAAGGCAATGCATTTCTTGGGCGCCTATGTGCTTGCGATTCTTGCCGCATGGGCACTCACTCACTTTTGGAGCGCCATCAAAAACACCAACCACCGACAGGGAACACTGACTGCCGTTTGGATACTTTTTGTACTCATGGTTCCTTCGGGAATTTTTGCCTACCAATTCGGCGCACAACATATACTCAACCTGAAACAGCCGAAAGAAATCGCCGAGGTGGTGCATTTTTTAAATCAACAATCGGTGCATGGCACTACCCTTGTCAGTGAACAACCGCTCATCGTAGGTCAGGTGCCGCTCAATCTTTTCATTTCCTTCAACATGCATTTTACTCATCCAAAAGCCGAATGGTCATTGCGCCACCTGACTATTCAAGATCTCGCGCGCGCCAAAACGCCGGAAGCGTTTACCAACATTGCGCGCACGAACCCAATCGCGCCTATTGATCTACTCATTTTGAGAAAATACAAAGATGTCTATCAACTCTTTTTCTGGATTGATCGTTTTCCTAACGGCGGCGCGGAAGAAACACTCGCGTTCCCACAACAACTGGTCTCAACAAAAAACTGGCGACCGTTATTTGAAAACGATGGTGTGGCCGTGTGGCAATTCAACGAAACCGCCGATGTAAACGAATAAGCGCGTATATAAAAGGACGAAGTGGTAACTCAAACGTGCCCGGATAGCAGAGCGTCTCGCCGCCAAAACCTTCTTTGAATCGCGTGACGCCTGCGAGCGGGTGATTTTTTGCGCTGTCTGGTGCAATCCCCCAAAAATCATACCACCGGAATCCCTCTTTTTTTGCCCAACGCATACTCTGCCACTGTAAAAGATACGGCGCCATCACCGCTCTATCTTTTTCTGACGATGCCCCATGAAGATACGTCACGGTATCGCCGTAAGTAAGTACAATATTTGCCGCGCGCACTTTGCCGTTGTAGCGCGCCACCATCAACCGCGCTTGGCACCGCTTCGGATCTGGCGTCTCACCAGTCGGTTTTAACACATCAAGCAGTGTCTCATAATACGCTGGCGCGTGCGCTGAAAATGCCTGACGCTCGTGTGTTTTGGCAAGCAATTTCAAAAATCGCCGCACACCCCATTCACCGGTTGCTTCGGAAACTACTACTTCGTGTTTTGCGGCAAGCCGAATATTATATCGTGTCTTTTGTTTCATCTGCGCGAGCAGCGCTTCTTCAGAAATAGAAAGATCAACCACGCGTGTCACCGATGGCTGATGATCCCGCACCTTACGGAATCTTTGATGAACGGCAAGCGGAACGACTGGTTCAACGCGAAGAAAAATAGCATGTTCTTTTTGCGCGGTGGCAATAAGCGCGTCAATGGTGGCATCAGATAATTCCGCGCGTGGCGCATACCCATACCGCAAACTAAATGGCAGCGAAACAAAAAATAAACGCGTGTTGGCAACCGACGTAACGCGTACGCCCACTGCCTCTTGAAATAAAGCCCAATCATCAGATTGCAAAAACGCTCCCGAAAGACACGGCTGTTCTTTCATACTAGGTATGCTGTAAATGTTGCAACGCTTGTTTCAAAAGCGCCTCGGTGGTGCCGTCCACTGAACCGGCACGCACGCGGCCCAACACATCTTGAATTTCACTCGTCTTATAACCAAGTGACACCAGCGCCTCCGCCACCTCTTGAAGCGCTGGCGTTGCCGCCTGAACTGCCGCGCCCGTTTCTTTTTGCATGGCCTCTTTCAATTCCACCACAATTCGTTCTGCAGTTTTCCGTCCAATGCCGGAAACGCTCGTCAAAAAGGCAATGTCCTCGCGCGCAACCGCCGTTTTTATTTCAGCCACGGTTCCAAGCGCCATAAGGTGCAATGCGGTTTTGGGCCCAACGCCGGATACACCAATCAACTTTTCAAAAAAAATAAGCGACGCGCGCTCAAAAAAACCATAGAGATCCTGCGCGTCTTCCCGCACATGAAAATGAGTATGCAGGGTGACGCTGTCGCCCTCGCGCACACTGACGGCAAGCGTTGCCGGCACGCGGAGAAGATAGCCCACTCCTCCCGCTTGTACCACGAGTGTACTTGAGGAACGCTCCACCACTTCACCCGTGATGCGTGCAATCATAGGAGACCCTGTTATTCAACCCGTACCAGCACACGGCCTGATGTATTTGCGGATCCTTCAATTTCAGCAACCACTTTTAACTCCCAAGATTCCCTCGCTTGCGTAGCAATTTTATTGAGAGCGCCCAGTGCCGCCACCACGCCTGCCGCCGCGGTTACGCCGGCATCTAACGTAAGTTTGAATGTAAATTCTTTTGTCTCGCCCGGTTTTAACGTAAATCCGGGCGCCTCATCTTGTGAAATGGTCACGGTTTGCGTGTCCCTCGTTTGCTGGTTGTTGAGCCCATAGTTCGTCGCCGTCGATGAAAGTTCAAGGGTGGCAACCATGCGCGTTATCTTTTGCTCCAGTTTTCCTCCGCGAATTTTTGCCGCTACGTTAAACGAAGATCCGCGATGCAAAACGCCCGGCGGCGTCACTTCCACTTTTGCTCCTCCGATATTTAATACGCGTTTCACTTTGTCGAAAAAACCCATATGCTTTGTTTAAAATGTAGAAAACATTGTTTATGCCGCCATCCGCGGCGCCTCAACGCGTGGCGCCTGCTGCGCGCGGTTCCACTCAAGTAATCGCTGTTTCGCCGCGCCCAAGTTCATAGCGGTATCAAGTTGCACTTTAACCTCGGCCATCCGCGCCCGTGCCTGCGCATTCTCCGGATTCTGTTTGAGCTCTGCGTTCAACTTAGCCGCCTCCTGTTCCCGCGTGCGTTCCCATGCATCCATTGCCGCC
Source organism: uncultured Gammaproteobacteria bacterium (assembly GCA_964636345.1). Lineage (GTDB taxonomy): Bacteria > Patescibacteriota > Patescibacteriia > Magasanikbacterales > JBBTXJ01 > JBBTXJ01. The sequence goes on from CAZWRL010000027.1 coordinate 5,570, forward strand.
TGATCCTTTTCAAGCTTTACCAGTTCAGCAACCGCGCCTGCTTCCACTGCTTTGAGCGTTGAGGTTTCACGATCTGCGGCCGCTTTCTGCGCCACTCGTTCCTTAGGCGCAATTTCTGCCATGAGACGGCTAATAAGCGCCGGGTTCGTGAACTTTGCCGCCGCTTCTTTTGCTTTCGCTATATCCCCGCGCGCAGATTGTTCGGTCAATTCCGCGCGCTTCGCTTCTGCGCGCTGTCCTGCCTCAAACCGCTGCGCCACTTCCGCCACATTTACAATCCGAATACCGCCCTCAATTTTTTTCGGAGCTTCTACTCTTGCCTCGGCACTTTCTTGCCGAGGTCTTTCAGGATTCGTAAGAGGCATATCCTCCAAATGTCATCCTGAACTTGTTTCAGGATCTCCAAATAATATCATTACAATGTTCTCGCCAACTCCACCAACAAATGCACGCCGTAGCCAGTTGCGCCCGCGCGCATCCATGGCTCCGCTTTCATGTTCCATGTCCACGCGGTGCCGGCAATATCCAAGTGCGCCCACGGATACGAAGCAAACTCTTTCAAAAACGCGGCGGCAGTCGCGGCGCCAGAAATTTTGCCACCGATATTTTTCACATCAGCCATCTCACTTTTCACGGCCTTGGTGTGCTCTGGCAAAAGCGGCAAACGCCACACTCCTTCACCGGCCGCTTTCGCGGCGCGCTCAACCTGTCGCGCAACACCCTCGTTATCTGAAAACAACCCCGCGTGCCACGGTCCCATGAAAAACGCGCACGCGCCGGTTAATGTCGCCAAATCCACCACCGCGCGCGGTTCATACTTTTTAGCATAGCATAATGCATCGGCGAGAATCAATCGGCCTTCCGCGTCCGTATTTAATACCTCAATAGTTTTTCCGCTCATCGTGCGTAAAATATCTCCTGGACGATACGCGCTCCCGGACGGCAAATTTTCCGTAGCCGGCATCAAACCAACCACATTATTCTTTATATTCATCGCCGCGATCACGCGCATCGCGCCCAAAACCGCGGCCGCGCCGCACATGTCATATTTCATTTCATCCATTGCCTCGCCGGGTTTCAAAGAAATGCCGCCGGAATCAAAGGTGATGCCCTTGCCAATAAACACAATCGGCTTTTTTGTTTTGGCGCCGTTCATCCATTCCAACACAATAAACGCTGGCGGCTGTTGTGACCCAGACGCAACCCCAAGAAGCGCGTCCATGCCCAGTTTTTTCATTTCCTCGCGGCCGAGCACCGCCACCTTTAATTTTGGAAATTGCTTGCCGAGCTTTTCCGCCTCTTTGGCAAGATACGTCGGCGTCATTTCAATCGGCGGCAGATTGCCAAGGTTGCGCACAAGATTAATCGCGTCCGCCAAAATCTGGCCGGTAACCAAACCTCGTTCAAACGCGCGACGATATCGTCCCTCTACGCCAAAAAGCGCAACCTGTTTTATCGCCAGCGATTTCCGTTCCGGATCGGTCTTGTAGTGGTCAAAATGATACGTTCCCATGCCCACTGCCTTCGCGATCAAAACACCAAGCGGTTCCGGTTTGAATTTCGTTACAAACCACGCGGGTAGGGCCAGTGTAAACGCATCCTGCTTTTTATTTTGTACCCACTGCGCCGCCGTGGCGATTACTTTCCACGCCGCCGTGGCATCAAAAAATTTCCGTTCGCCAATTCCCGCAAGCACCACTCTCTTCAGCCCCGAGCCATGTCGAAGGACGCCGCCCGGATACACCCCCCCCACCTCCCCAACCTCGCCCTTAAAATCTCCCGTTGCCAAAAGCTCCTGCGCCGCCGCGCGCGCTGCTACCGGCAACTCCCGCGCCTCGCGCGACAAGATCTTCTGCCCCTTTTCTATAAAAATAATAACCGCATTCTGTTTCCCCTGGAGATCCTCCAATATATTACCAAATGAGTAAATCATAGCTGTCTGGAGCTTACGTCGCCCGTCCAAAAAAGTCAATCCACCCTGTCATCCTGAACTTGTTTCAGGATCTAAAAAAACCACCCGACCGCTTTCGCGATCGGGTGTGTAGGGGGATTCTCTGCCCCCATTGTTTCCCCGTATCCTTACGGGGCGATGCGTTCGAGCATAGTTTCCTTTTTTCGTTCAGACATCGCGCCCATCGGACGCGACCACCATCCCGGCTCGCACTCACGAACCGGGAGCTTCCGTTTGGCGAGAGCTCTCGCTACTCGCCCGCACCCTCCTGCTCCCGCTCCACGATGAGCGTGGCGGGGATCGCCGCCACGAGGCAGGCGAAGAGGAGGGCGGCCACGGTAATGCCGATGATTTCCATATTACAATCCCCCTTCCCAGCCCGTCGTGTCGGCGACGGGAAACGTTGTCTATCCCACTTCCATCCGACCACACCGTGTGATCGGATGAATAAACAACGCCTTTTCCCTCAAGGAGCGTGTCCTTACGGACGCCCATCCCTCATACGGGACTGCCATCGCGGCCGGGCCGAGCTCCTCTCACATTGAAAAAGGCGCCTGTTGTGGATACTGCAGCGCGCGGATATTTGGAGGGAAACACCCGCATGCTTGTCGCAGCACCCACAACTGGCGCTTCTTTAGAAGCCCGTTGTATATATTGAGGCATTCGCACCGACAAGCTAGTACGAACCCTCCTGCCTTTGTAAGCCGTACGCCTCGTGACCAATACGGTCATGGCAGCGTAACAACGTAGTATAGCATATCTGGACAATCCTGTCAAGTCCT
>CAZWRL010000028.1:0-1327 GCA_964636345.1 uncultured Gammaproteobacteria bacterium
CTCGCGCTCGACCTCGACCGCGTCGTCGAGGAGGGGCTGAACCGGTCCGGCGGTAGGACTCGGCAGCAGGTGTTCCATCTGAAGGATGTGCTGGCCGAGAAGGGCAGCAGCGGTGTTCGCAGTTTCATCGATGGGTTCAGGCATGACACCTGGGCCGGCCGGGTGTTCTCGCGCGTGGACGCGAAGAACATCGCGTACGCGTTCACCGGCATCGCCCTGGGCTGCTTGCCGGGCATGCCGCGGCAGAACAAGGACGCGCTCTGGGCGGCGATCCAGCCGTTCATGAGCGGGAACAACCTGCCACCCGAACATCGGGCGTACGACTTCGCTGACATCATCAGCGAGGAGATCACCCTCGCGAAGCGGGCGGCGGCGGAGACCCGCGCGAAGCGGGTGAAGGAGACCGTGTCCGTCTTCGATCTCGTCTCTGGCGGGCGGCTCAAGCCGCTCGCGAAGGACGTGCAGGCGGCCGGGCGCAAGCTCGAGCCGGGTGTCGTCTACGACGGCAAGGTGGTGAGCGCCGCCGAGTGGGGCGTGTTCGTCACCATGACGGGTCAGCACGAGGGTCTGAAGGGCCTGGTGCACGTGAGCGTCATGGCCGGCCAGCTGCGCCCGGGCATCGAGACCCAGGAGCGGCTGAACGAGAAGTACCCGCCCAACACGGCCGTCCGGGTGAAGTACATCGAGACGACCAAGAGCGGGATCTCGTTCCAGTTCGAGGAGGACGCGGCGACCGTCAAGGCGGAGGCGCGGATCGAGCGCGGGCGCTATCCGCGCGTCGGCGATTTTCACCCCGATGCGACGGTGGTCAAGATCGGCGAGAAGGGCGACACGATCGTCGTGTCGTTCAATGGTTGGCGCGGTGCCGTCTACGTCGGCGACATCGGCTGGCCGGTGCCGAGGAACGATGCGGAGCGCGCCGACAGCAAGAAGCGGCTCACGAAGACCTTCCCGGAGGGTCGGGAGCTCTGCGTGGAGGTCATCCGCGTGGAGCGCAAGCCCGACCGCCAGGGCATCATGAGGGATCGCTTCGGCCTGAAGACGATCCCGCCCGAGGAGTTCGCCCGGCGGAAGGGCGGCTCGCACGGGCAGGGCGGCGGGAGCCACACGGCGTCCACGGCCAGGTCGGCCGCGGGCGACGACGCGGAGGCCGAACGGGCCACGGCGGGTCCGGCGGAGTCGGAGGAGCGGCGGCAGACGGTGGAGGTGGACCTGGACACGATCACCGGGAAGCCGGTGGAGTGCAAGCAGAACCCGGACAACGGGACCTGCGTGATCCACACGAACGGTCAGGCCGTCACGATGATGCCGGGCGAGCACTTCTGCA
>CAZWRL010000028.1:1427-3571 GCA_964636345.1 uncultured Gammaproteobacteria bacterium
CGAGCAGGCGAACGAGGGCGACCTCGAGATCCTCGCGGAGATCCGAGAGTTCGTCCGCAAGCGCACGCTCATCACCAGGGAGCAGGCGTGGGCCGAGAAGGAGCGCATGTTCCAGCTCGGCCGGAAGTACGGGGTGAACGACGAGCTCATGGATCGCCTGATCCGGCGCTCCTACGGGACCGTGGAGCAGGTGGAGCAGGACGCCAAGGTGGCCAGCGAGAAGGCCTACCGGGCACGCCTCGTGGCAGCTGACGTGAGGTTCATCTGCATGGCGAACGGCGGCCTCGGCGGGCACAAGACGTCGTGGTTCATGGACGCGAACAGGACGAATCAGCTCCACCTGGAGCTGGTGGAGATCCTCACCGCGGTGGTCCCGAAGGGCCACTCCGCGCGGCACATGGCCGAGAGGATCGCCAAGGAGGCGGAGGACGGTTTGCCGCTCTGCCTGAGGTGCGCCGATCTTCGGCTCAGGTGGGTCTACGACCTCCTCGCGGAGGAGAAGAACGGCCTCATCCTGGGCAAAGCGCACCAGGAGTTGATGGGCATCTGTCCGGCGAACAACTCCGGGCAGAGGCCGAGGGTCTTCACCCTCGTCAACCGGGAGCCGCATCTGCGGGCTCACGAGGCCTACGAGGAGGCGCTCGCGCAGAGGGAGGAACGGACCCGAGTTGCTGAGGCCATCAGGGATCCGGCGCCGCGGTTGGGTGACAGTCCCGAGACGGCGCGTGTCAAGAAGGTGACGCGGGCGCAGAGGGGCGGTGCGTTCAGCCAGAACCCGCGGCCGGCCGCCGACTACACCGGCCAGAAGAAGGACAAGGCCATCAGAGATGCGCTGATCCGTGCCGAGATGCGGGGCGGATCTGGTGGCGACAAGAGCAAGAACAAGGGCGGCAAGAGGAAGTAGCCGCGAGTCCCACGGGGCCTGGTCATCATCGATGATCAGGCCCCTCTTTTTTTTTACAAATAAGTGTCGTACAATAGACGCGTGATCAAAAACAAAACACTCCAACACTACATCACGGATTTTTTGGAATACTGCGAGGTGGAGCGCGGGAGATCGCCGCGCACCGTGGCGAATTACGCGTTTTATCTTGGGCGATTCGCGGAATTTGCGCACAACGTGAAGCCAGAAAAAATAACCGATGAGGCGGTGCATAATTATCGTTTGTGGTTGAATCGTTTGACGGATCGTGATGGAGAACCGCTCAAGAAGAATACGCAGAATTATCACCTGATTGCGCTTCGTAGTTTTCTCAAATATCTTGCGCGGCATGACGCGGTAAGTTTGGCGCCGGAAAAAATTGAACTCGCGCGCGTACCAGAACGGGACGTGACTTTTTTGGAAGGAGAGGAGGTGGAACGCCTGCTTGCCGCGCCGCTTGCGCGGCTTGAAAAAGCAACGCCCACACAACAACTGACCGCGCTTAGAGACAAGGTAATTATTGAAATGTTATTCTGCACAGGGCTTCGCGTTTCAGAACTCTCGCATTTGAAGCGCGAGGATATTTCGCTCAAGCGGACGGAATTTACGGTGCGCGGCAAGGGGAGTAAAAAGCGCGTGGCGTTTATGTCAAAAGAGGCGCGCGCGTGGCTCGCCAAATATCTTGCCGCCAGGCGCGACGTTAATCCGTATATTTTTGTTCCGCATGATCGGGCGCAAAAAGCAGAAAAGCGGAAGAAAGATACCGATGCCGCATGCTTGACATCGCGGTCAATTCAGCGTATTATAGAGCGCTACGCGGTGGCCGCAGGGATCACTAAGTCGGTTTCGCCGCACACGCTCCGCCACTCGTTTGCCACGGATCTTCTGCGGAATGGGGCGGATATACGCGCGGTGCAGGCAATGCTCGGGCATTCGTCCATTACCACCACGCAAATTTATACGCATATTACGGATAAAGGATTGCGTGAAGTGCACGAAAAATTTCATAGAAAAAATCCGGGCCCATAGTTCAACGGATAGAACAGCGCTCTTCTAAGGCGTTGATGTAGGTTCGATTCCTACTGGGCCCACTAGGTTTGGTATTGCCAGGTAGAGGTATATTGGTTATACTTGCCTTAATGAGTGTGGTGGCCATGGTGTAGCGGTAACACAGAAGCTTGTGGAGCTTTTGTCGAGGGTTCGACTCCCTCTGGTCACCCAA
>CAZWRL010000028.1:3671-8149 GCA_964636345.1 uncultured Gammaproteobacteria bacterium
TACGGTTGGCGAATTTTTCTTCCGATGACGTGACACGTGTTGCAACGGTGGCGCGTGAGATGTGGCACAAGGTTCGCTTTGAAGAACCATACGCTCGCAACCCCGCAAAACGTCTGGCAGAGACGCTGGAAGACAAAATTCCGGTGTTTATCGCCACGCGTTTTTTGGGCGGCGCGTTGCACACGATTACCAACCAACTGCAGGAAAATGCGAAACATTTCAGTGTATTTTTTCGACTGCCGGAACTTAACCATCATCTGCTGGAAGCGCTGTCGTTTCCTTCGGGCATTAATAAAAAATTACACGCCGTTTTATTTGATAGCGCGCTCGCCACTCCGCTTAATAGAGAACGTTTGATGTTAACCCGAGAGGTGTTGCGTAAACAAGGTGTTGAAAGTACGTTACATCTCTTGCGTGCCGAAGAATCTTTGGCCACCTCGCTTGAGCTGGTGATGCTTGGTGGCGCGACCGGAGTGTATCTCGCATTTTTACACAAACAGAACCCGGTAAAGATACCGTGGGTTGATTACTTCAAAAAACACCTCCACTAACGAGAGGTGAGAGATTCAATAACAAAACTGGTGATAGCGTAGGAGGTGAGAACAATAGCAAAACCAATAACCGCGCGGCCGATGATGGTTTTTGCTTGGGTGACTTTTTTATCAACGCCGCCGGAGGTCATCCAGAGGGCACCGCCGTAGATGATAAGGCAGAGGAGCACCAAGCCGGTTAGAGCGAGACCGGCTCTAATAATATTGCTCGCGTACGTTTGAACATTTTGGTCAGAGGCAATGCCGGCAGACGCCCCCAGTTGTTCAAACATTCCTTGCGCATCGCCAAGAGCCATATTAAATACCCTGACACGCAAGGGCACAGTCGCCCAGCGCGTCCTGATCGTCGGGGAATTGATCAATACAGGATTGTTCGCAGGCATTTGCGGCGCCACTGCCGGTATCCGTGACCGCTTTTAAGACGAAATCAGTGATGGCGTAGGCGCCTACGACAATCGCGATGCCAATAATGGCATTGGTAATAGTGTCTTTTGCTTGGGTAACGTATTTTTCTTCGCCGCGCGCGGTCATCCAGCGGAATCCGCCATAGAGCATGAGACCTAAAAAGATAAGGCCGAGCAAGGAAAGGCCGGCGCCCACCATTTTTCCCACCACTTGCGGCAGATTACTATCGGTATTGAGGCCAGCAACTTCTGCGGTTGCGCGCAGGCCGTAATCGCCAGCTGCATGAGCAGAGAGTGGCACAAAAAATGCAACGATCGCGGTCAGCGCAACAATGGTGAGTGCGATGGGTAAAAAATTGTACAAAGCGAGTCGTTGCATGGGACGATGGTAAGAAGTTTGCGTAAGGCGCCAGCTAGCGCCTTACGTAGAAAAGTGATTGTTCGTTATGCTGGTTGATTGCTTACCGCGGTTGTTAAGCTCTCCACCACAAAGGTGGTGATCGCAAATGCGGATAACACAATTGCCATACCAATAATACCTTGGAAGATAAGCCGCTTTGCTTCTTTGACCTTGTCTTCGTTACCGCCGGCTGTCATCCATTTGAAGCCACCCATCAAGACAATAACGAGCGCCACGACGCCAAGCAAGCTTAAGGCAACGCGGATAATGCTGGTGATGGTTGCTTGTAAACTCTGTGTGCCAAGACCGGATGCTTCTCCGTAGTACAAACCGAGTTCCGTTGCGGTGATGGCCGCCTTATTTTCGCTACCCTCGTTCTTCCTCGGCTGCGCACTCGCGATTGCCGGAGCGAGCAAGAGCGCTGTTGTTGAAGCGCCCACAAGCGCCATGCGCGCGACATTCATGATTTTCATAATGTCACCCCCTTTCGTGTAAAAATATTCATACGATATTATGTGAAATTAGCCACCCTTTTCCAGTGTATCAATGATTTTCTGCACCAGGATTGCGCTACCAAAAATGATTACCAAACCAACCGCCGCCCAGATGAAGGTTTCTTTCCCTTGCTTAATTTTATCAGTAGCGCCGCCGGAGGTCAACCACAAATATCCACCGTAGGCAAAAATGACAAGGGTAATGGATCCAATAATGCCCAGTCCGGTTTTTAGGATATTGCCCAACACGTGTTTGGTAATGATTTCCTCCGCGCTAACACCGGGATCAGGATCTCTTCCCTTTGGATCCGTAAAAGGATTGGGGAGGATCACTTCCCCCGCGAGAACTGCTCCAGGGACGATCAGGCACATAACTATCGTGAGTGTCGCGGCAAAACGTTTCATATTATGGTTGGACATTTTTGATGACAAAATCGGTAATCGCGTAGCTCCCAAAGATAACGGCAAGTCCAATGACAGCCCAGAGCATGGTGTCCTGCGCGCTTTCCACCATTTTTGCGTCACCGCGCGCCATCATCCATTTGGCGCCCGCGTAGAGAATAACGAGCAGCGCGACGATGCCAATGATGCCGAGCCCGGACTTGATAATACGGCCGAGCGCGATTTCCGGTTCAGTGTTGATGGGATCCAGATCGCCAATGCCGGAGACGCCTGCCAATACTTTTGATTCATCTTCTTTGGGGGGCGAGGCATCCATTGTTTGACAGATGCCGGTGCGCACCTTACACATGCCCTGGTCACAGATGATCTCGCGGACATCTTCTCCGCGTCCCGCAAGCACATCGGGCACTTCATCAGGGTTTACGCCGCCTTCGGCAAAAACATCTTGGCATTGGTCGTCGCGTTCACACGGTTGGTCTGGTAAGTCAACCAAGTCAACATTACAACGGTGTTCCGCCGGGCACTGATCATCAGCAATACACGGAACCGCTTGGGTCATGACCGGAACCGGTTTGGAAAAAAACATGAGCGCGAGGAGGCCATAGACCGCGAGGTATGCCGGTGTTTTGCTTTTACTCCCTGGCCGGTTCTTTGGTTGGTTGCAATACATATTGATCGTACGTGCCTGTTGGATCCACCATCCGCAGAATAAATTTGACGGCGGTAAAGGCGCCAAAGATAATAATGAGGCCGATGGTGGCGGCGCGGAGCGCTTCTTTGCCTTTTTTTACGCGGTCAGAAACGCCCGCCGATGTGAGAATAAGGAAGCCGCCCCAGATAAAAAAAACAAGAGCAAGCGCGCCGCTGATTCCCAGAATAAATCTGCCGTAATTCACCCCCACTTGGATCAGTTGTGATAGTTGCGCGCATCCGCCGGGTTGTTTTGCGCAATCAGGAAGAATGGCCGCATTCGCAACCTGTGGTGCCAAGAGGAGGAGGGCCGTGGAGAATAAAATGGCAAATTTTTTTCCGTTCATGTGCGTTCGCTAGAGCGACTGGTTGATTTTAGATATCGCGCGTTCAATGGCGGTCGTAAAGATATCCTCGGTTTCCTCAAGCGCGCGGTTTTCATGGATAAAGTCAATCATATCAACCAGTGCGGTATCTGCCGCGGCAGGGTTTCTTCCGTGATACCAACTTTTTGCCGTGGTGACCTGCGACGCAAAGGGCGTGAGATCAGGATTTTGCAATTGTTTATCAATGGAGGCGCGGAGCGCGGTTGGTTTGCGAGCGCGTTCGGTATAATAATCCGCTTGTTGCGCCTGGGTAAGGAAATTGACAAAATCCCACGCTTCATTGGGGTGCGCGGTTTTTTTGCTAACGCTCTCTATCCAGTAGTTTGCCACATTTTCCGATTTTGCCGGGTTTAATTGTGGCATGGAGAGAATGCGATAATTGAGTTTTGGCGCGCGCGCTTTTAAGAGGGGAATATGGTATGCGTAGCCAAAGAAGAAGGCCGCTTTGCCGCGCGAGAACGCATCAAGTGATGATTCCATGGCGGTATTCCAGGTATAGCCCTGTTTTCCCGGGTTGCCAAAATCCGTGTAGAAACGCAGTGCCTCAAGCGCGGGTGAATCTTTTCCACGCACGCCTTCGGGAATCAGATTAAACGTCGCGCGGCCACGGGCATCTGACATGGTAGCGCCATTTTGCATAAGAAGCGCTGTCAGGATATCTCCCGCGCGATCAACATTTTTTCCAGTGCCAAAGGCGCCACCGGCTTGCACAATGCCGCCGTCGTTATCATAGCGTGTGGTGGCAACAACGGCCTCCTGCAGTTCTGTCCATGTGGTGGGCGCTTGAGGGATATTGGCTTGATCCAGAAGATCCTGGTTATAGAAGAGAACCATGGTATCAAGCGCCATGGGCAGACCCCAGATTTGTGGCTTTCCGGCGCCATCGTTACGCACCACATCTGCTTTAACGGTTTGCACAAAGCGCTCATCAAGTTGGCGGATTGTTGGCGTGACAATGTTTTGGATTTCGATTACTTGCTCACTCCGCAATTTGCCGCCCTTGGTGTACACGCGGGCCACCGTAAGATTGGCGGGCATGGGTGCGAGCTTACTTTGGTATTTCCCGACCCACGTATTATGGATGGTGATTACGTCTGGGCCGCGGTCTTCTGCAAGCGCCTCAAGAAGTTTTTGTTCAAATTCTTCTGGTC
>CAZWRL010000029.1:0-7913 GCA_964636345.1 uncultured Gammaproteobacteria bacterium
CGCGATTCGTGCAGGCAAACTCAACTATAAAAAAGCGCGCGCACTGGCGCATGCATTGGGCGATAAGCCCGATGAACTCATGGCGTTGTGGCGCGAGGCGGAGCGAACGGGGATGTCCGGTGCGGAACTGGAACAGGAAGCGCCGCGTCGTAGCGGTAAAAAACAGACCTACACGTCGCCCACCATTATTGAAAAAGAAAAAGAACTGGAGAAAGTATTTGGCACGCGGGTGCGCATTAGCAGTGGACGCGATGGCAAATACACCATTGGTATTGATTTGTACTCTCAAAAAGAACTCTTTGAAACCATTGACCGGTTGCTCCGGCTTCCGTGATTACCGGTTGATCACCGAGGTCAGCCAATCCTTAATGGTATTTTTTGTGTGACTGCGAATTTGACTGCGCGCGTGGGTGGTTTTGACAAATTTGAGCCAGTCGGCGCTTGGGCCCTTGCGGTTTTTATCTGTCATGATATCTACCACATCGCCATTACGGAGTGGTGTGTCTAAACTTGACATCTTATCATTCACGGTGGCGCCCACACATGTGTTACCCACATGCGTGTGAATGGCGTAGGCAAAATCTACGGGCGTTGCTTCCTCCGGAAGATCCATCACGTCACCTTTTGGCGTAAAGACAAAAATACGGTTTTTGAAATAATCAATCTTCATGTACTCAATGTCTTTGACGCGCTTCATGATTTCCTGTTGCACTTTGGCGAGTTCTTTAATCCAGCGCAAGTGCCGATCAGGAATTTTTGAACCGCGCTCATCATAGTGCCAGTGCGCCGCGATACCATATTCCGCTTCTTGATTCATGGCCTCGGTGCGGATTTGAAATTCAACAATCTGTCCGTTGTCGCAAAAGACCGTGGTGTGGAGTGATTGATATCCGTTTGGTTTTGGTTGCGCGATGTAATCCTTCACGCGTCCTTTAAGCGGCCGCCAGAGTTTGTGGAGGATGCCAAGCACGGCGTAGCAGTCCGGCATCTCCCGCACCACAATGCGCATAGCAACCAGATCATAGATTTTGTCAATGTCGTTGTCTTTGCGGAGCATTTTGCGATACAGAGAATAGAGGTGCTTGCCGCGCCATTCAATTATGATTGGTTCAACACCCGCTTCCGTTAATGCTTTACGCGTTTTTTGCGCGAGTACGGCGTAATATTCTTCGCGGATGCTTACTTTTTCCTGCGCCATGCTTTTAATGCGTTTGTATTCTTTGGGGTACACGTATTTAAAAGCATAATCCTCAAGCAGTCCTTTCATTTCATGAATGCCAAGCCGATTGGCGATCGGCGCAAAAATTTCCAAGCTTTCAAGCGCAATGCGATATTGTTTTTTAGGCGGCAGGGCGTCTAAGGTTTGGAGATTGTGTATGCGATCAGCGAATTTAATCAAAATGACGCGCGCGTCTTCCGCGAACGCCACAAACATTTTGCGCAGATTTTCAATGTAGCGTTCCACGCCGCGATATTTTAATTTCCCCAATTTGGTAATACCTTCCACCATCGATGCCACATCATGACCAAAGTGTTTGTCAATTTCGCGGAGCGCTTCATCCACGCTCATTATTTCTGAATCTTCCGGCACATCGTGGAGGAGCGCGGCAATGAGGATGTTTTGTTCCATGTTCATATCTGCCAGTCGCTGGGCGGCGGCGAGCGGATGCACAATATAGGGTTCGCCGGATTTACGGGTTTGTCCGCGATGGGCGCGTTCGGCAAAATCAAAGGCAAGGCGCACTAAATCCGTATCCGCTTGAGGATTGTTTTTTTGGATGGTGGCAAGCAGGTGTTCAAGCTGTGCTTCCACGGTTCGGCTGTTGGTTGCCGTCTCTTCTTCCATAGCTTTATATAACCTTATTTATCCACACTTGACAAGTTTTTTATTTGCTGATACACTAGGAATGGTGATGGCTGTGGTCTCACAGTAGCCCATATAGCCAAAGAAAAATACCCCGCTTGCGGGGTATTTTTCTTTGTGTTAAACTGGTTTGCGTGGTCACGGAAGGGCCCATCCATCACCAATTGGCATTGGGGTTACCATTCCGTGCCACATGAAAATATCCCGATAAATCGGGATTTTTTCATTTTCAGGATATCTCTTTTTGAAAGCCACACTCTTTGGCGCTGCACTTTACGGTGTTTTTGGCGCCGAGGACAAGCAGATGGCCGCAGGTTGGACATTTTTCGCCGGTTGGTTTTAACCAGAGCGCGAATGTACAGTCGGGATAGTGGTTGCAACTGTAGAAATTCCTGCCGCGCTTGGAGCGTTTTTCCACGATTTCTCCTTGTTTGCATTCGGGGCATGGTACGCCGGTTCCTTTTTCGATGCGTTTAATATTTTTGCAGTCCGGATAGCCCGTGCATCCAAGAAATACGCCAAACTTGCCGTGTTTCATCGCCATAGGTTTTCCGCATTTGTCGCAGATCTCGTGCGCCAATTCCGGAGGTATCTCTTCTTTTTCGCCTTTGCTGTTTAAGTTTTTAGTATTTTTGCAGTCCGGATAACCGGTGCACGCCAAAAATTTTCCAAATCGGCCAATTTTGATGACCATGGGTTTCCCACATTTTTCGCACACCTCGTTGGTTTTTTCTTCCGTTATTTCCTTCTTGTTGATTTCCTGCATTTTTTCATCCAGCAATTTTTTGAAGGGTACATAAAAATCGCGAATCAATGGTTGCCATTCTTTCTTTCCTTCTTCAATGTTATCTAAATCGCGCTCCATTTCGGCCGTGAAATCATAATCAACAATGGCGGGGAAATGTTCCGCCAAGAGATCATTAACCACGAGGGCAATATCCGTGGGCTTGAGTCGTTTTTCTTCGTCGCGCTCCACATAGTTGCGCGTTTCAATGGTGTGAATGGTTGGCGCGTAGGTTGAAGGGCGGCCGATGCCCAATTTTTCCAGCATTTTGACGAGTGTCGCGTCAGAATAACGCGCGGGCGGTTCGGTGAAATGCTGTTCCGGTTTGAGTTCCGTGCAAGAAACGGTTTGTCCTTGTGTGAGTTTTGGCAATTCGTTTTCTTTAATTTGTTGCGGGAAGAGTTTAAGCCAGCCGTCAAAGGACACGGTTTGGCCGGTAGCGCGGAAACGATACTGCTTTGCTTCAATGTCCGCCGTCGTTGCGTTCAGTTGTGCGGTAGCCATCTGTGTTGCAACCGCGCGGCGCCAGATAAGGTTATACAGTTTATATTGTTGCGGCGTGAGATGTGTTTTGAGTGACTCTGGCGTGAGAGAAACATCCGTCGGCCGCACGGCCTCATGCGCTTCTTGCGCGCCTTTTGCGCGCTTGGTAAACAGGCGCGGTTTTTCAAGCGCGTATTCTTTGCCAAACGTGTCGGCAATAAATTGTTGCGCTTCGCCCAAAAATTTTTCTGAAAGATGAGTGGAATCCGTGCGCATGTAGGTAATGAGACCGGTGTGCCCCGCGCCGCTCAATTCCACGCCTTCATATAATTGTTGCGCGATGCGCATACATTGCGCTGAACTCATGCCCAGTTTGTGGTTAGCGCCTTGCTGGAGCGTTGAGGTGCGATACGGCGCTCCCGGTTCGCGCGTCACGCCTTTCTCTTCAACAGTTGCCACCGTGTACGCGGCGCCTTCCAAATCGTGGACGATTTTATCAACCTGTTCTTTGTTTTTAAGGTCAAACTTATCCAGTATTTTTCCATTCATGGTGTGGAGGATTCCGGGAAACGATAGGGTGTCAGCAAGAAACGCGCCTTCAAGCGTCCAGTATTTTTCTTGTTTGAATTGCGTTCGTTCGCGCTCGCGTTCAACAATGAGGCGAACAGTCACGGATTGCACGCGTCCCGCCGAGAGTCCTTTTGCCACTTTTTTCCAGAGGAGGGGAGAGAGTTCATAGCCAACCAAACGATCAAGCACGCGCCGCGCTTGTTGCGCGTCAACGAGACGCAGATCCAAATGACGCGGGTGCGCAAGCGCTTCTTCCACGGCATGTTTGGTAATTTCATGAAACACAATCCGTTTTATTTTTTTTGGATCAAGCTTCAAAATTTCTGCCAGATGCCAGGAGATGGCTTCGCCTTCACGGTCTTCATCAGTTGCGAAAATGACCGTGTTGGCTTTTTTTGCTTTTTCTTTAAGATCAGTGACGGTTTTGCTTTTATCGCGCGGCACAATATAATCCGGCGAAAAACTGCCATCATCAATATGAATACCCATGCGCGATTTAGGAAGATCGCGCACGTGACCAAAAGATGACGTAACCACAAAACCCTTACCCAAAAATTTTGAAATGGTTTTTGCCTTGGTAGGCGATTCAACAATCACGAGATCAGACATACTAGTTGTTCAGCATACGTGACACGCGCGGTTCTGTCAAACAAATGGGTTTTGTTTGGTGATAATACGATGTTCCGGTATCCAACGCGTGCGTACGTCGCCCACTAAAAAGAGCGATCCGGTGACGAGGATTATTTCATCGCTCGCGGCGCGTTCCAGGAGATACTGCAAGCCATCGTGCGGAGAAAGAAAGAGGCGCGTTTCGGCGCGCGGATGCGCGCTCTGAGCGCGGGTGAAAAGTTTTCGCGGATCCAAAGCCGGACGGTGATGCGTGGTAAAACGGGTCACGGCTATTCTGCGCGCGCGACGAAAAAGCGCATTGAACATGTGCTCTTTGTTCTCATTATCCGTTGCGGCAACCAGGCACGAAAGCGGCTGTTTCGGATACAGCGCCGCGATGGTGTCCATGATGCCTTTCATTTTGTCGTGGTTATGAGCGCCATCCAATATAACCACGGGTTTTGTTTGCATAATTTCCGCGCGCCCTGGAATGCGCGCGCGTCCCAGTCCGCGGATAATGGCGGCGATGGGGAGTTTGAGCGCGCGAGCGGCTTCAATCGCCACCCGCGCGTTATGCGCCTGAAACGTGCCAACCATGCCGAGTCGGAATCGTTCGCCGCGATACACTATGGTAGTGCCACGTTCATCAACCGCAATGTTTGTTATGGGGTGCTCGCCGGCCATAATAATTTTTTTCGCGCGCGCCGCGGTGGCGTACCGCTTGAGCTGCCGCGCAATTTCAGGATCGTCTTCGCCAATCACGACGATCGTTTTTGGTTTAAAAATGCCTGCCTTGCGTTTTGCAATGGCGGCGCGGGTCTTTCCCAATAGTTCCGTGTGGTCAAGGCCGATGCTGGTGATGACGGCAAGATGTGGCGGGGGAATGACGTTTGTGGCGTCAAAATCACCGCCGCAGCCGGTTTCAAGCACCACCCAATCGCATTTTTTTTCATTGAAATACACGAGCGCAATCGCAACCAAGGTCTCAAAAAATGAGGTGGGACCCTCGGGGCATTCTAAGACAGCGCGTTCAACGCCGGAGAGAACGCGATTGGTGCACGTGACAAGATCGTCAGGATGAATAAGTTTGCCATCCATGTGCCAGCGCTCCGTGAATGTGCTGACGTAGGGCGAGGTGTACGAGCCCACGCGATACCCTGCCGCGCGCAGGATTTCATGGAGCATGGTGGTGACGGATCCTTTGCCCGAGGTGCCGGCAACATGAATAAACCGGAGTTTTTTTTCCGGATTGCCCACATGGTCAAGAAGCCACTGTAAGCGTTTGATATAGAGCGCGCATTGCTTGAGATCCTTCATGTACTGCGGGACTGGCAGGTTGTTCAGCGACAAGAGCGCGTCAACGGCTTGATTGTAGGTTTTAAGTGGACGCATTTATGTAAGTGAAAACCGCATTTCGCCTAGATTTTTCACCACACCTTTCAGCTCAAGCATGGTAAGCGCGGTGACTGCGTCAGCGCTGGTCATGCCTGTTGCGGCGATGAGCGCGTCAATGTGCATCGGTTCGCGTGAGAGTGCGGCAAGGAGCCTTGCTTCGGTTTCACTCTGTGGTGTGTAGCCGTGTGATGTCTCGGGCACCGGGATTTTGAGTATCTCCAAAATATCACGCGCGCTTTGTACAAAATGCGCGCCTCCTGAAAGCAATTCGTTACAACCATCGCCCGTAAAATACCCGAGCGGATGGGGGATGGCGAACACCTCCCTATTATAATCCAACGCGTGCCGCGCCGTGATGAGCGCGCCGGATTTGATGGGCGCCTCGGTCACCAGCGTGCCGAGCGATAAACCGGCGATAATCCGATTGCGCTCCGGAAAGGTAAACTTTGTTCCACGGGTTCCTGCAGGGTATTCAGACACAAGACAGCCACCCGTGTCAAGGATGCGCTGTGCCAGATCAAAATTTTCGCGCGGAAAAATTGAATCGTCATCAACACCAGTGCCGAACACCGCAATGGTGGGTACGCCCGCTTCCACCGCCGCGCTGTGCGCAATGGCATCAATGCCGCGCGCAAGTCCGCTCACCACAATAACGCCCGCACGCACCAGATCCGTTGCAATCCGTTCCGTCCATTCTTTTCCGTACCGCGTAAACCGCCGCGTACCAACGATGGCCACCGTCGGACGCGCGGGATCAGGAAGCGCGCCGCGGAGATACAATTTTTTCGGTGCTGGCGTTATTTCACGGAGGAGTGGGGGATAATGCGGGTCGGCTATGGAAATAATGATGGTGGACATTCCGTTTATGGGCGGATATTACAAACGCGCACAGATATCTTTTATTTTTATGCCCCCTGTTTTATTTTTGATGCAACGCCCACTCCTGCACTGCGGCCACCGCGCTCGCGATACCTTTTTTGATCCGCGATTTTTCAAGCAATCCAAACCGCCCGAGCACAAATTTTGCGCCATCAGCCGGTTTGCGCGCGGGTGCAATACCCACGCGAATGCGGCTAAAATCATTACTGCCCACCTGTTCAATAATTGACGCAACGCCATTATGACCCGCGGCTCCGCGACTTCGTTGTTGTTTGATGTCGCCAAGCGGAATATCCAAATCATCGTGCACCACCAGAAGGTCAGCTGTTTTGAGTGAAAAATAACGCAGCAGCGCGGCAATCGCGTAGCCCGCGTTATTCATAAATGTTTGTGGTTTTGCAAAAATAATTTTTTCTCCTTCAATCATCATGTCGGTCATAACCACCTGAATATCCTGCGGCGCCTTGCGCCACTCCGGGAGATGCAGAACGGCCGTTACGGCATCAAGTACCATAAAACCCGCGTTGTGACGCGTCTTTACGTATGTTTTTCCCGGATTGCCAAGGCCAACAATCAGTTTCATACATTCCGCTTGGTCATCTTAATAATAATGGGCGTGCCGGAAAAGTCAAAGTGTTCACGCAGACGATTTTTGAGATAGCGCGTGTACGCTATGTGCAGTGAGGTTTTTGTCTGGATGTACAACTGGAAAACCGGCGGATTAGTGTCAATCTGTGTAAAGCCAAGCAGTTTGGGGAATCGCGTCCCTTTGCCGCGCAGGGGACGGTGCGCGCGCACAACGGTTTCAAAAAATGGTTGCAGTTCTTCGGGGGTCAGCATGCGATGACGCGCCGCGTATACTTTTTTGATGAGCGGCAGTATGGTGTACATTCCTTTGCTGTTGAGCGCGCTCACAAACGTGATAGGCGCGTATGACGCAAACGGAAAATGACGCTGGAGTTGTCTCGTTGCGGCGGCGCGTACCTCCGGATTTTGATTGTCTTCCACTAAATCCCATTTGTTTAACACAATCACCATGCCCACGGTTTGTTCGTCAATCAATTCGGCAAGCCGTTGATCTTGCGCGGACAGATCATCGCTTGCATCCAAAACCAAGATGGCGATGTCCGCGTCTTTCAGCGCGCGCAAACTTTTTTCAACGCCCTCTTTTTCAAGGCCGGGTTTCATTTGTGCCTGCCGCCGTATCCCGGCCGTGTCAATAAAGAGCAACGGTGTGCCTTCCCATTTCAATAACACATCATGCGGTTCGCGCGTGGTATGGGCAATGGGACTGACAATCACGCGTTCTTCACCTAACAGCGCGTTGAA
>CAZWRL010000030.1:0-7713 GCA_964636345.1 uncultured Gammaproteobacteria bacterium
CCCATTGAGGGCGAAGTGGTGGATGAGAAAAAGTAATCATGGCCAAAGATTATTACAACACGCTTGGCGTTGATCGAAACGCTTCCGCTGACGATGTCAAAAAAGCGTTTCGTCGGTTGGCGCACGAGCATCATCCGGACAAATCCGGCGGCAATGAGGCAAAGTTCAAAGAAGTGAATGAGGCGTTTCAGGTGCTTGGCGACCCGGAAAAACGCCGGCAGTATGACCAGTTTGGAGAGACCTTTGAGGATGCCCAGCGGAATGGCGGAGCCGGCGGATTCGGAGGATTCCAGGGTTTTTCAGGCGCGCAGGGCGTTAATTTTGATTTTTCCGATTTGGGCGATCTTTTCGGATCCGCCTTTGGCGGCGGGCGCGAAGAAGCAACGCGCGGCCGCGATATCCGCGTTGATGTAGAGCTCTCCATTCCACAGGCAGTGCTTGGGTTGGAACGGGAGTTTCAGTTGATGAAATTGTGCGCGTGCGAAACGTGTGATGGTTCCGGCGCGGAGAAGAACAGCGCGATGGCCTCATGCAAAACGTGCAACGGCCGCGGGCGCGTGGAGCGCGTACAGCGGATTTTGTTTGGCAACGTGCGCGTGAAGGAAGTGTGCGGCGCGTGCCATGGGCGCGGTAAAAAACCGGAGAAAGAATGCGGCCGGTGCGACGGCACTGGTGTGGTGCGTCGCGAGGACCGGTTTACGGTGGCCATTCCCGCCGGTATCAATCACGGACAGCAGATTCGCATTGCCGGCCGCGGCGAGGCCGCGCCGTTTGGCGCCGAGTCAGGCGATCTTTATATTCGCGTGCATCTGGATATTCCCAAGCGGGTTTCAAAGAAGGCGCGTAAATTATTGGAAGAATTGCAAGGTGAGTTGTAAGGTTGCGTCGTCGTTATGTTAATGCTACCATAGATATATGCAGACAACTTTATTTGTGCTTGGCGCAGTCATCGGAACCTCGCTTCTTGGTCTCTCCGGCGGACTTCTTTTGTTATGGAAAGAAAAACTCGCGCGGCGTATTTCGCATTTTCTCGTTTCATTTGGCGCCGGTGCGCTCATCGGGATTGTATTTTTTGATCTTTTGCCCGAAGCGTTGGAGGGAACAACGGACGCGGCGCAAGTATTGCAGATTGTATTTGTCGGGTTTTTGTTATTTTACATTATTGAAAAATCCATATCATGGTATCACTGCCACCATCACGAGACGGCGCCGCGCGTGCCGCGCTATCTCATTGTCCTTGGCGATTTTATTCATAACTCGATTGACGGTATGTTGATTGCCGCAACGTTTTTGATTGATGTGCGACTCGGACTGATTGCGGCGATTGGCGTGCTTCTGCATGAATTGCCGCAGGAGATAGGGGATTTTGGCATTTTGCTTCATTCCGGATTATCCCGCGCGCGGGTCATCGGATATAATTTACTTTCAAGTGGTGGGGCGCTTGCGGGTGGGACGCTCGTGTTGCTGTTCGGCGCGCGGATTGAAGCGTTTGCGCCCATACTGATTGCGCTCGTGGCCGGAAATTTCCTCTACCTTGCGGCCGTGGACCTTATTCCGTCAACGCATCATCACGAAAATACCTCGCGGCATCGCGAGGCGTTTCATGTGGCGGTCTTTATCTTCGGCGCCGCCTTGATGTGGATTATTTCAAAAACGCTTCACGGCTAATGATGGCGATCAAGCGCCTGATTAACCATCGCATCCGCCTCCTTGTTTTTCTCGCGACGAATATGGCGGAACGTCGCTTTTTTAAATTGCGCGGCGGCGTTCCAGGTCTGCACGAATAATTTTTGTAAGTGCGGTTCTTTCACTTTCCATCGGCGATTCATTTGTTCAACCACGAGTAAACTGTCCATGTAACACTCTACGATGTCCGCGCCAAGTTCGCGCGTTTTTTTGAGCGCGGAAATAACGGCTCTGTATTCCGCGGTGTTATTGGTTTCAGTGCCAATATATTCGCCATAGGCCGCAAGATTTTTTCCTTGTTCGTTTTTAATGACGACACCAATCGCGGCCGGACCCGGATTATTGCGAGAGCCGCCGTCGGTGAAAATGGTTAGTTTCATAGCGGTATGGCGAGCAGCGCTCCGGGAGATTGTTGGCGATACGGCTCAGTCAACACGGCGTCACCGGTAGTTATTTTGACAAGATCAACCAGTTTGATTTGCAATTCTCGATTGCCATTCCATTCATTCACGCCTACCTCAAATACCAGATCAATACGATCACCGGCCTGGAGTTCGTCGCACCATGCTCCGCAATTAAATCCGATTATTTTACGAATGATGCTAGTGGCGTGGCGCAGGTGCAGCCGCGCATGTTTGCCGTTTGCGCCAACCGGTTCAACCGAAACGATCTCGCATCCGCGCGCCACATACCGTGGTTCCGGATTGCCCACCCCAAACGGTTCAAATTTTTCCAGCGTATCATACAGATCCCAGGTGATGTTTTCAAGCGTGACTTCCGCATCAATAGGAAGGGTTGGGATGACGTCAACCGGCGTTGTTTCCCGGACAATGCGCGAGAGTTCCTGTTTTAATGTTTCAATGGGAAGGCCGTGTTTTAAGGTAAAACCACACGCTTGCGGATGGCCGCCAAATTTTTCGAAACAGTGGGGGATTTTTTGCAGGCCCTCAATCATGTTAAATTCAAACGTACTCCGTCCTGATCCGATATGTCGTTCGCCTTGGCGCGCAAGAACAATCGCTGGTTTATAAAATTCATCTTTTACTTTGCTCGCGATGAGTCCAACCAGTCCCGCCGTAAAACTATCGTCGGTTATCACGATGACCGCGTCGTTTTCTTGCGCCGTTTCGCGGATGTAGACGCGTGCCGCCTCAACCATTTCAGAGGTTGCTTCTTGACGCGCCGTGTTATTATCGTTCAGCGCGAGCGCCAGTTCTTTGGCGCGTTCGGCATCATCTTCCATGAGCAGGTCAAACGCCGCGCTTGCATGATGCATGCGGCCGGCGGCGTTAATGCGTGGCGCAATTTTGAAACCGATATCACTCGCGGTAATCATGGAACGGCGCGGCGTGCCATCATGGTTAATAATACCCGCGCCTTTCATGAGGCGACGCAGACCCATGCGGCGCGTTTTTTCAAGCACCACCAGGCCGTAGCGCACCAGCGTCCGCGTCTCGCCCAAAAGCGGCACCATGTCGGCAACGGACGAGATGGCCACCATATCAAGTTGCCATTTTTCAAATGCTTCATGTTTTTCTCCATGGGGGAGCGTGGCGTTTTGCGCGGCATGAGTTTTTAAGAGCCCTTGCGCCAGTTTGAATGCCACCCCGCCGCCAGCCAGCCCTTTCCATGGATATGTTTCGCCAATAATTTTTGGATGAATAATGGCGTAAGCGCGTTCTGGCAGGATGACGGGCTCTTGGTGGTGGTCCGTAATGATGACATCAATGCCAAGATCCGCCGCGCGCGCAATTTCCTGCACATTGCTGATGCCGCAATCACACGTGATAATAATATTGGTGCCCGAGGCCGCCAGTGTATGAACGGTGCGCATGTTGAGGCCATAGCCATCGGTCTCGCGATGGGGAAGAAAAATATCCACCACGCCGCCAAGCATGCGCAGGGTAGTGGTTAAAATAACCGAAGCGGAAACACCGTCGGCATCGTAATCTCCGTGAACGACGATTTTTTCTTGTTTTTCTATGGCTTCAAAGAGACGATCCACCGCGCGTTGCATATGCCGAAACAAAAAAGGATCATGGATGTCCTTGTGATAATCGGGGTTCAAAAATTCGTCAATGTCGTGTTGGGTGCGGAGATTCCGATTCCAGAGTAATTGAAGAACCAGGTCAGGAAGCTCCGGATGTTCGGCGCGAAAATCATCAGGCGCCGAAGGCGCAACGGTCCATTTTTTTTGCAGGGGCATACGCGTATTCTAGCACGCCTCTCGGGCGACTGCTATCCGGCAAGTCCGCCCACAATGCCGGGCGAGAACGCAAAGACCATGCCGAGAATAGTGATGACGGAGACGATGATCCAGAAGAGTCGGTGTTGTTTTTTCATATTATTTTTTTTTGAGTACGGCGAGATACGCTTCGGGCGGGATTTCAACCGTCCCGGATGCCCGCATGCGCTTTTTGCCTTTTTTCTGTTTATCAAGCAATTTATTTTTGCGCGTGACATCTCCACCATACAGTTTTGCGGTCACGTCTTTGCGGAATGAACTCACTCGCTCCGCGGCAATAATTTTACCGCCCACCGCCGCTTGTATTTTAATCATAAATTGCTGGCGTGGCAAGGCGTCTTTTAATGTCTCCACAATCCGCTTGCCGGCACGATACGCATCATCGCGCCACACGAGCGTTGCGAGTTCTTCAACGGGTTTATCAGCAACGATGATATCTAATGTGACCACGTCGGTTTTTTCATAGCCCTTGAGTTCATAATTGAGCGAGGCATAGCCGGCCGTGGCGGACTTTAAGGTATCGTAAAAATCAACGATGAGCGCGGCAAGTGGCAGTTCATAGCGGAGGAGCGCGCGCTGTCCCTGGCCGGATGATAAATATTCCGTGGTGCGATACCGTCCGCGCCGCTCTGCGGCTAGTTCCATGACCGCGCCCACGTATTCAGATGGCGCGATAATATCAACACTCATCCATGGCTCTTCCGTGGTTTGGACGTATGAAGGATCAGGCATTTCATGCGGGCCGCGCACCACGACTGCTTCATTTTTTGTGGTGATTACGTGATAGGCAACCGATGGCACCGTGACAATCACCTCCATCGCGTATTCACGCCGTAATCGTTCCTGAATAATTTCCAGATGCAAAAGACCCAAAAATCCACAGCGGAAACCAAAACCAAGCGCTTGGGAATGTTCCGGTTCAAATTGAAGCGCCGCGTCGTTCAGTTTTAATTTTTCCATTGCTTCGCGGAGCGCCTGATAATTGTCTCCTTCTTTGGGGAAGAATCCGGCAAATACCATAGGTTTCACCTCGTGATAGCCGGGCAGCGCCTCCACATTTTCCGCGGTGGCGCGCGTGATGGTGTCGCCCACGCGACAGACGGCTATTTCTTTGATGCCGGTTGCGATGTACCCAATCATACCGGTTTCAAGCGGGGAGAGCGGGGTGGGGCCGGGGGTGGTAATGCCCACGTCCAGCGCGTCAGCCAGCGCGCCGGTGCCAAGCATGCGGATTTTTTCCAGCCGCGTGATTGAACCATCAACAATGCGCACGCTGGCGATAACGCCTTGATAATCGTTAAAATGCGAATCAAAAACGAGGGCGCGGAGCGGCGCCTTTGGATTGCCGCGCGGCGGGGGAATACGATCAATCACGGCCTGGAGCAATTCCGGCACACCTTCTCCGGTTTTGCCGGAGACGGACAAAATTTCTTCTTCGCGACAACCCATGAGCTGGATAATTTCTTTTTTGGTGCGTGGAACATCCGCGGCCGGGAGATCTATTTTGTTTAAGACCGGGATGATCGTGAGATTTTGTTCAAGCGCCAAATACAAGTTGCCAAGCGTTTGCGCTTGGACGCCTTGCGTGGCATCAACCAGTACAATCGCGCCTTCAACCGCGGCGAGCGAACGCGAGACCTCATAGGTAAAATCCACATGCCCGGGCGTATCAATGAGGTTCAGCGTATATCCTTTGTAGAGCATGCGAACCGGCGCGAGTTTGATGGTGATGCCCTTTTCTTGTTCCAAGTCCATTTGATCCAGCAATTGCGCGTGCATCTTTCGTTTTTCCACGGTTTTGGTCAATTCCAAAAAACGATCCGCGAGCGTGGACTTGCCGTGGTCAATATGCGCAATAATGCAGAAATTACGAATGGAGTCCATGGGTGGTTAGCATACGGGTTTTTACGTCAAAAGTCAATCGGCCCTTGACGGTTTTTGGGCTTTCAGATATACTCTACCCATCCTAACAGCTGCGCATGTTCTTCTTCCCGACACGTCGGGATCGCGCGGCGATGTACCCCGACTCGTCGGGGGTTAAAAAAGAATGTATGAATCTACCCTCTTTGGAGGACATGCTGAAGGCAGGGATGCACTTTGGCCACAAAACAAGCCGTTGGCATCCCAACATGAAGCCCTTCATTTTTACGGAACGCGGTGGCGTTCACGTGATTAATTTGGAGCTCACGCGTGAGTATCTGGAAAAGGCGCTTGACGCCGCGCGCCAAATGGCGGCCGAAGGAAAGGTCATTCTTTTTGTCGGCACCAAAAAACAGGCGCGAGATATAGTGAAATACTATGCCGAGCAGTGTGGCATGCCGTATATTACTGAACGGTGGCTTGGCGGTTTATTGACCAACTTCAGCGAGATCAACAAGTTGGTGCGCACGATGCTCTCACTCAAAGAGCAAAAAGCGCAGGGCTCGTTTGAAAAATACACCAAGAAAGAACAGATGGAGGTTGACGAAAAGATTGCGCAACTTGAGCACATGGTGGGCGGCATGGCATCGGTGAGCCGTCTGCCGGACGCATTGTTTGTGATTGATATGCGGCTTGAGAAAACCGCGCTCACGGAGGCCAAGCGCAAACACGTGACGGTGTTTGGTTTGTGTGACACCAACGCCAATCCGGAACGCGCAACCTATGTGATTCCGGGCAATGATGACGCTATCAATTCTATTACGATGGTGGTATCATTGATGGCGGCGGCAATCAGTGAAGGCAAGAGTGAGTTCCAGCAAAAACAAGCCGCGGCTCCTGTTCTCACCGCGGTGAGAAAAGTGGTGCATGAGGTGGAAACAAAAGAAAAATCGGAATAATATGGCCATTGATATTGCAATAATTCAAGCGTTGCGCGCCAAAACGGGCGGGGGGGTTTCAGATTGCAAAGCGGTGCTTGAAGAAACAAACGGCGATATGGCTGCGGCGGAGCGTTTGCTTCGCGAGCGCGGCGCAATCAAAGCGTCCAAGCGTACGGATAAAGAAACCAACGAAGGTATGGTTACGTCCTACATTCACCCCGGCGGAAGAGTAGGCGTACTTTTGATGCTGACATGCGAAACGGATTTTGTGGCGCGTAATGAAAAATTCCAGACGCTTGCGCGCGAGCTTGCCATGCAGGTGGCTGGCGCGGATCCGCTCTACATTCGCGCGGAGGATATTCCGGCCGCGGATTTAGAGCGTGAAAAAGAGATCGCGCGGATACAGCTTGCAGGTGAGGGTAAGCCGGAGGCGATGATGGGCAAAATTATTGAAGGGAAGCTCGCGGCATGGTATCAGGAAGTGTGCCTCTTGAAACAGAAGTATATCAAGAATGAAGAAATCACCGTGGAAGCATTGATCAATCAAGAAATTGCATCGCTCGGTGAACGGATTGAAGTGAAACGGTTTGTGAAGTTTGGACTTACCGGCGGCAACCGCGGTTGCGGACTTTAAGTTGGTGGATCCCGGGTCAAGCCCGGGATGACAGGTTTATACAAAACCCCGGCGTGTCGGGGTTTTGTATTTGTGGTATACTATATCCACGCTATTTCCTCATAAGGAGGTATGAGTGCCATTCGTCTCGCTATTAATGGATTCGGACGCATTGGACGCAATGCATTTAAAATTGCGCTTGAACGCAAGGATGTTGTGGTTGTTGCTATAAATGATCTAACGGATACGCGCACGCTCGCGCATTTATTGAAGTACGATACGATGTATGGCATGTACGGACGGAAGGTGGCATATGACGAGAAACACATCATCGTTAATGGCAAAAAGATTCCGGTGTTTGCCATTAA
>CAZWRL010000031.1:0-5978 GCA_964636345.1 uncultured Gammaproteobacteria bacterium
TGGTTGATGACAACCCCGCCGGCGCAACGTGTTCGTTTGGTTTTTGCCATGGCGGAGGCGGAAGGATTCGAACCTTCGATACCCTTGCGGGTATAGCAGTTTTCGAGACTGCCCGATTCAACCACTCTCGCACGCCTCCGGATTTCTCGGCAAAGCCGACGTTCATTCACTCTATAACTATTCTATCATTTTTTCAAGTCCCGCGTTGTGCTATGATATGCGTATGTACACGCACCATCTTCCGTATTCAGTAGCGCTTTTTGAGCGTTTATATCACGATGCGCCACCGCTTTTTCCGCGTGAGGAGCGTGAAGCCATGCACCATGCGTTGGAACATGTCAAACATGATGCCAACATAACGCACGAAGAATTTGAGACGACGTTGATTGTATTCGGTAGGAAATTGTGGCCCTATCGGCTTGCATTTCAAGAGTTTGTTGCAAAGACGGAGGAGCGTCGCGCTGATGAATTTTTTGCATCGCATGTACCCGCATTTCCCGCGTTGGAACATTGGTTTTTAGATTGGAAACGCGGCGGCGGCCATGCGGCACAGCTTTTTTGCGGTTCATGGAGTCATATTGGCCACTTGATGCCTGAAGAGCGCGCGGCGTTGTGCGAGGTGCTTGCTGAAACACAGCGCGATGTCCGTAGCGCAACCACCACCTCCGTTTCCGGTCCGGAAAAAGAGTCATACCAGAAGCGCATTTTAGAATGTACCGTGCTCGCGGAGGCAATTGAAGAGCGACTTGAGAATTTGCGGCGTCTGGCAGATGACGAGCACGAACATCCCTTGCTGGTGGCAGAATTGCGACAATCCGTGCGTGATTTTGAGCGCGGCATGGCCTTTCTTAAAAAACACACCACCTTTGAGCATGTATGCCACACCGAGGCACGCGTGCCGGTGCGTCGCAAAGTCATCCAGTCTTTATCTCAATAAGCTTTTCAACTTTTCGTAGTTCGCCCAGCATTTTGCTACGCGAATGCGCCGCGACGGTAACGCCAAGCACATAGGGGTGTCCGTAGCGCGAGAGGCCGGAAAACTCTCCCACTTTTTTGTTTTGAGTTACCTTAATAACCGATTTCATGCCCTCCACCTTTTTTATTCCCTGAAGCGCCATTAGATGCCCGGGTTTTTTTGGGAAAAATTTGATGAAACCAACATGTTTCAACGGTTTTCGTTTGATGGTTGGCTTCTTGCCGAGATGCACGCGGAAATCATTGCCCGTGTGATGGAAACCAAAGGCGGTATTTAACAGCCGATCGCGAAATCCGCCCACGCGCGCGCCCACTTCAATCACCTTCCATCCTTGCTGGGTGCGCATGAGTTCCGCATGCACGGTGCTGGAACGGAGGCCGATAGCGTGTGTTGCTTTTGCCACCGTTGTTCGCGCCTTTTCCTCTTCTTTCGGATTCAAAATGGACGGCGTAATTTGGGTGTACATGAAAAAATCATCGTAGCCAGCGTCTTTGCCGGTTTTAATTTCAATAATCGGTGTGTATTCCATATACCCGCGGCTGTTCACGTACGCGTCAATGGAGTACATCTGGCCTTCCATGAAATTTTCCACGAGCACCGTGGGCTCCCACTCTACCTTAGCGCTGTGGTATAGCTTCCGTACCTTTTGCATGGTGACTTTCAGGTTATTTTTAAGTTCTTCTTTATAATAACAAACGGTCACCAGTTGACTCTTGGCGAGATTTGCCGGTTTAATCACGCACGGGAAACCGATCTTTTCAATAATTTTTTTAACCGCCGCTTGCCCGTAGTGTTTCACCACCACAAAACGCGGTGTAATTTTTTTGTCATGCCGCCGAAACGCGCGGCGCATATTGATTTTATTTGACGCAATGGCAAGCGACCGCGCAGTGGGGAGTCGCAGATACGGAAAAAGATCTGCCAGTCGCCCATAGAGCGGCATGGAAAATTCATAGCGCGATATGATGGCGGCGATGCGATCCGCATACGGCCGGAGCCGTTTTTCCACCACTTTCATGTCCTGGGTATCGCAACGGACCAGAAACGCGAGCTGTTGTTCCAGCGTTTCTTCCACTTTCGCGCCGAGCGAGGTAATAAGCGCCGGCAGATATTTTTTGCCGTACTCTTTGGAAAACCGCGCCACGTCTTCCACGTGCGTTATTTCCATTTTGCCCACAAACAAAATGATGTCTTTTTCTTCGTGACGAAGCATATTATTCAATAATGCGCGCACAGGTGTGCGCGTGTTTTTTGTGGAAACGCGCTAATTCCGTGGCCGTCAGCAAACCGTCCTGCGGCCCGTATTTCAAAATAACGCTTGCGCTGTTTGATGATGCAAGACACATAGCATCCGTGACTGTTTTGCCCTGATTCAGCATGGCGATAAACGTGGCGGCATAGGCATCGCCCGCGCCGGTTTTTTCCACCACCGGCACGCGGACAATTCCCATCGCGTATCCGTGCTTCCCGTCATGCGCATAGGAGCCATTTTCACCGTCAGTAATTACCGCTATTTTCATGCCAATCTTCAGCATTTCTTTCAAGAGTTTAGGGATGTCGTGCACGCGGCAGTCCGTGAGATCCTGAGCCTCCCGTTTATTAACAAAAACGATTTCACCGTGGCGCGCCACGCTCTGCATGGCCTCTTTTCCGGCAAGCCGTTGGAAGGTGCCGGGGTTATAGCACAATTTTGCGCCAACCTTTTTGGCGTGCGCTATCACATCACGGTTTAATTTTTTGTGGTCCGCGTTGACCGAGCTGTAATATATCCATTTTGACGGTGTAAGTTTGGGGAGCGCGTATTTTCGCGGCGCGTGATACACCAGGATAGTTCGTTCACCATTAAAACCAATGACGGTTGAGGCGTTTGTTGGATGTTCCTTGTCTGCCTTCAAATACGTGTCCGCCACGTTTTCTTTTTTAAGATATTTCATGATGCCTTCTCCATGGTCATCATTTCCCACCACGCCGTAGTAGGCGGTTTTCATGCCGAGCCGTGCCGAACCGACGGCGTTGTTGCACGCGTTGCCGGCTACTTTACGATACAACGAATGCACGCCGATTTTTTCGCCGTAGTTAATGCAGAGCAAACAATCCTCGCGGTTGAGATGGCACTTGACTGTGGCATCCGAGATTTCCAAAATAGTGTCTATGGTTGGGTCGCCAATTGAGATGATGTCTAACATATAATTATGCCTTTCCGGCGCATCCAAACGCGCGGATTTTTTCTTTGGCAAGTTCGGTCATGGCGGCGCGCGCGGGGCCGAGGATTTTGCGCGGGTCAAATTCGTGCGTGTTTGAAAGCAACACCTCACGCACGCCGGTAGTGAATGCAATGCGAAGGTCGGAATCAATATTTATTTTTGCAACGCCCAGTTTGATTGCCTTTTTTTCTTCCGCAAGCGGAATGCCCTGCGCGCCAGCGAGGCGATCACAATCACCAAGTTTTGCGCATTGTTTGTGGAGGCGGTCAAGCCATTTTTTTGAAATGCCGGACGCGCCATGGAGCACCAGCGGAATGTTGACGCGCTCGCTTATTTTTTTTAACCTTTTCAAATCCAGCGCGATAGGCCCTTCTGCTTTGCTTTTATAAGCCCCATGCGCGGTGTTGATGGAAACAGCGAGCGCATCGCATCCGGTTTCTTTTACAAATTGTTCTGCCTGCGCCGGGTCAGTAAAAAATGCTTCTTTTTCTCTGACGCTTACCAAATCTTCAACGCCGGCAATCGGCCCAAGTTCCGCTTCCACACTCATTTTTTTTGCATGCGCGAGTTTGACAAGCGCTTTGGTGCGTTTAATATTTTCACGGAAAGGATGGAGTGATCCATCGTACATAACACTCGTGTAAAAGCCGGATTTTATGGCGACTTTTACCAGCTCCTCATTTTTGCCATGATCTAAATGGAACACAACGGGGACAGGGGAACTTTCTCCCGCCGTGTGCGCGATAGCGGCCAAATAATCCATGCCCGCGTATTCAAGCGCGCCCTCGCTGGTTTGTAAAATGACCGGGCTTTGCAGTTCCTCTGCCGCATCAATTACGGCCTGGCAGATTTCCAAATTGTTGATATTAAAAGCGGGAACGGCGTAGCCGCCTTTTCGCGCTTTCTGGAGGATGGTGTTGAGGTTTACGAGCATAGTGCCTGAATAATCCACGGCGCGGTCATGCCGTATTTTTCCAACAGTTCCATAGGTTCGCCGGATTCGCCAAATGAGTCCGGCATACCAACTGGAATGATGCGCGTGGGATGCAGGAGCGAGAGCATTTCTGCCACGGCGCCGCGGAGACCACCGTGAATCTGGTGTTCCTCTACCGTGATGACGAGGCCGGTTTTCTTGGCTGACCGAACCAGCGTTTCAACATCCAGCGGTTTGATAGTAGCGCAGTTAATCACCTCCGCATCAATTGGGCCGCGCTGTTTCAAAAGCTCGGTGATTTTTGCCGGTGTCCACGCAATAGTTGTTTTTGCGCGCGTTATGGAATGGCCGTTGAGTTTTGAGGTCTTTACGCGCGCGGCGATTTTTGGATACCGCGCGAACAGGATGTTCAGCGCATCTTTGTTGCCCGCTAAACATTCGGCCGCGAGCAACGCTTCATAGACAAGCGGCCCGGTGGCCACAATGGTAACGTCGGCGCCTGTTCGGAGCACCTGCGCCTTGCCAATTTCAAACGGAGATTTTGCGGTAGTTATCACCGGCGTTTTCTCGCGCGCGAAACGGAGGTATACCGGGCCTTGGTAGGCCGCGGCCGCGAGTGTTGCTTTTTTGGTTTCAACACTATCGCACGGAGAGAGCAGGAGTATATTCGGCAGCGCTCGTATCATCGCCATGTCTTCAAGCGCCTGATGTGTGGCGCCATCCGGCCCCACTGAAATGCCCGCGTGCGCCGCGGCAATTTTTACGTTCTGATCACTGTACGCGATAGATACGCGCACCTGGTCAAAGTTCCGGCCCGGTGAAAATACGGCGTAACTTGCCATAAACGGCACCTTGCCGTAACCGGCCATGCCCGCCGCAACACCAGCCATATTTTGTTCCGCAACACCCATTTCAACAAAACGCTCCGGAAATGCTTTTGCAAATCCAAGAGAGCGCGTGGATTCAACAAGGTCGCAACAAAGCACCACGACATTTTTATTTTTTTTACCGGCTTCAACAAGCCCCTCGCCGTAGCCATTGCGCGTTGGCACCATTTCAGTATTTTTGAATAGGTTTTGATTCAGGTGTTTTGCGAGCGCCATACTATTTTTGCAGTTCTTTAAGCGCTGCCGCCGCTTCTTCTTTCGTCGGCGGCTTGCCATGCCATTCGTATTTGAATTCCATAAAACTCACGCCCTTGCCCGGAATGGTATGCGCGATGATTGCCACCGGTTTTTCGTACACTGCTTTTGCCTGTTCGCACGCATCTACAATTTGTTCCAAATTGTGCCCGTCAATTTCCATCACATGCCAGCCAAACGCGCGGAGTTTGTCTGCAAATGGTTCAAGCGGCATGATATCCTCCGTGTTACCGTCAATCTGGATATTGTTGCGATCAATGATGATGGTGAGATTGTGGAGTTTGTATTTTGCGGCGAACAGATACGCTTCCCATGTTTGTCCCTCGTTTTGTTCCCCGTCACTTGATAAACAAAACACCTCAAATTTTTTTCCGTCCATTTGCGCGGCAAGCGCGCATCCCACGGCTTGAGAAATACCCTGTCCCAGCGGCCCGCTGGGATTCAAAATAGGCGTGAGCGATCCGCGATGCGGATGTCCCTGCAGGCGCGAACCAAGTTTGCGGAGTGTGCTAAGCGCTTCCGCGCGCGGCAGATATCCGGCATGCGCTAGCGTGGCATACCACACGGGACAAATGTGGCCGTTAGATAAAAATACCCGATCGCGATTGGGGTCATCGGGTCGCTTGGGATTGTGATTTAAAACGTGAAAATACAGTGCCGTGAAAATATCCGCCATGCCAAGCGGCCCGGCCGAATGCCCGGAGCCGGCTTCAACCAGCATA
>CAZWRL010000031.1:5988-7171 GCA_964636345.1 uncultured Gammaproteobacteria bacterium
AGCATACGGATAATATCCTGCCGGATTTCATTGGCTTTCTTTTCAAGCGCGGCGCGTTTTTTGTCCGTGAGATGCATGGGAGTAGTATAACAGATTTGGCGTCTCCCTTCATTTTTTCTTGTTGAGATAATCAATCGCGGAGAGGCACGCGGTAACACCTTCGCCACCGGCGATGGCGATTTGTTTGAAAGGAATGTCCGTTACATCACCGGCCGCGAAGATCCCCTCGCAGGAAGTGCGCGCGAGTTTGTCCGTCACAATCTGGCTGGCTTTGTCTTTTTCAACGCAGGTGATGAATTGTGAGTTGGGAATAAAACCGATGTGCACCATGACGCCCTGCACCGCAATGTCGTGCAGTTTTCCGGCCTTGTCTTCATAGAGCACGCCCGTCACCAAGCTGTCACCTTTAATTTCCTGCGTTGCCGCCTCATAAATCACTTCTACATTCGGAGCGGCGAGCACTTTATCTACCAAAATGGCATCCCCCTTGGGGAAACCGCGCCCCTCACTTTTTGCTTTGTTGCTTAACACATATACTTTGCTTGCAATGCCCGCCATCATAATGGCGGATTCCAACGCGGAGTTGCCGGCGCCAATGGTTACGGTTACTTTTCCTTTGAACAACGGTCCATCGCATACGGTGCAAGAGGTGATGCCTTTGCCGCGAAGTTCCGCTTCGCCGGGGATGCCAAGCGCGCGCGGATGAATGCCGGTTGCCACAATCACCGTTTTTGTTTTGTAGGTTTTTTCTTTGCCCGTGCCGTCTTTCGCAGCGATCAGGTGCGCGCCATCTTTTTGGGTGATGCCCAGCACTTCCACCCCCTCTTCCACCGGCATGTCGTAATACTTGAATTGCTCGCGGAATGCTGCGGTCATTTTGACGCCATCGGTTGCGGGAATGCCCGGATAGTTATAGATTTCGCCGGACAACAAAACTTCGCCGCCGATATCTTTGGAAACCAAAAGGAAGTTGAGTTTTCTGCGAACGGCGTAGATGGCGGCGGCCACACCGGAAATGGAACCGCCAATAATAACGAGGTCAAACATAGTGCCCTCATTCTACCGTTCCGCGGTGCGAATATCAAGAAGGGTCAAGAAAATGGCGGCAATAAGCGGACCATAAAGAACGCCGAGGAGTCCAAACGCGCCAATGCCGCCCAACAATGAAAGAAATATGATGAGC
>CAZWRL010000032.1:0-5624 GCA_964636345.1 uncultured Gammaproteobacteria bacterium
TCCTCGCGCAAACCATGCGCGATTTTGAGCTACTGATTTTAAACGATGGTTCAGATAATACCACTCTTTCACACCTCACGGCGTGGCAAGAAAAAGACACGCGCATTCGCCTGTTTAATTTTCCTCATCGCGGCATTACCGCCACATTAAATGATGGCCTGCGCGTGGCACAAGGAGAATTTATCGCGCGCATGGATGCTGACGATATCGCACTCCCGCATCGTTTTGAAAAACAAATCGCCTTTTTAGAAAATAATCTTGGCCACGCGCTCTGTGGCAGTTTTGTGCAATTTATAAATGAAGCGAACGAAGGCGCGTGGATTAAAAAATACCCCACGGAACACGAAGAAATAAAACGCGAGCTCGTCGCGCACAATCGCTTCACCCATTCGGCGCTCATGTTCCGCGCGGCAGAATTGCGCGCGCTCCGCGGTTATGACGAAACGCTTGCCACCGCGCAGGATTATGATTTACTCCTCCGCGCCGCACAGCATTTTAAAGTAGCCAACATTCCGGAAGTGCTTTTGAAGTATCGCTACCGCGACGCGAGCGTCTCGTGGAAAAAACACGGCAAACAACAGGAACGCGACGCCCTGAAAATCCGATGGCGCGCCGTGCGGAAGTACGGCTATCCCCGCGCGCATCTCATATACCTATTGCGTCCGCTCTTGATGTACGCCGTGCCGAAGTCGGTAAAATTTCGCGTAAGAAAACAGCAGTGGGAACAACACAACAACCTCACCCCTATCCAAAAACTCAAGGGTTTCGCCTACCGCGTATTAAAACAGCGCGGCCCGCTCCCACGCTACCGCAATACATTCTCGCAAGATGCGGCCATCGCTTTTGTTGACTCGCTCCGCCTTCCGTTTGAACCGTTCGGCCAGTGGCGCCTTGCGCCAAGCAATCCCGCGCCATCACGCTTCGCCAGTTGTTTCGCGTACTTCACACTGCAAGAATTCGGCGCCCTCAATCGCTACACGCCAAAACAGCACACAGAGTGGGTGGACTATATCAAAAGCTGGCAACGCGAAGATGACGGCCTGTTCCATGAACTGGAAGAAAACTCAAAAACCCACGACGCCGAATACATCGCGCTCCAACTCACCTCGTTCGCGCTTGAAATTCTGCGCGCCGAAGGCACCGAACCAAACTATCCCATGTTCTGGCTCAACACCATCTCCTTCCCCACCTGGCTCTACCAACGTAATTTTTCTGATCCGTGGAAGGAAGGAAACAGAATTCTTTTTGTTGGAGAACTATTGCTCCACGAAAAACGACCGAACACGCTCAACCGACTCTTCTCTTGGCTCGATGAAACCATAAACCCCGAAACCGGCTTCTGGGGCACCGCGGAAAACTACCCCGCTATGCTCGGCGCGTACCATCAATATATTCTGTATAAAAAACTAAACCGTCGTCCGCCATACATGCACACGGCAGTGACCAACACCCTAGAACTCCAATATCCGGACGGACTGTTCCGCCGCTACGGCTACGGCGGTGCGTGCGAAGACATGGACGCCATAGAAATCCTCAAACAAGGGCGCCCATTCGTTGATCGCCCAACACAAGAACGAATACAAAAAGTGTTCAACACCGTCCACGCGCGTCTCACTCGCATACAGCGCGAAGACGGTGGTTTTGCGTACAATCCATATACCACTCTCACCTATAGCGGCATCCCACTTCTTGCTTGCGCGCGCGGTGAATCAGACCTTTTCTCAACATGGTTTCGTATCAAAACGATGGCATCCCTCGTGTCACAAGTGGTATAATACCCACGTGCAATTATCTTCAAAGCCAAAAGATGTTCCGGTAATTTTTGATACGACGGAAGCGTCGCGCTATGTTGTTGACGCGCGAAAATTGTTGCAACCGTGGCTGACCGTCCACGGAGAGCGCCCATCAGTGCCTGCGATTATCCCGCGCGCTCCGCAAACCATTACCCTGCGCGAAATCGCGAGAGAGAGAGAAGAACGCGAGCCGTTCGGTGAAATCTTTTTTACCTTGGTTAGCCATCCGGTACAGTGGTATCGCTACTTCCACGCCGCGCGACCCGCTCCGCCGATTAGCGAACCGTCATCCCCACCGCGAACACCATGGAAACTCCCTTCATTTCGCTTACCGGAAGTAACCATTCCAGAAATACGCGTCCGCGGTTTCCGCCCCTCGGGCACGCAAAAAGCCGTCGCCTCATTCGCGCTCGCGGCATTCGCGCTCGTCACGCCACTGCAATCACTTCCATCGTTTGCACTTTTCAAAACAAAACAAACGGTTGAACAACAAATCGCCACCATTCAAACACAATTAAAAGAAGGCGCGTCACCCGGCGCCATAACGCCGTCGCTCTTTCTACTGGCGAGCACCTTCCAAGATGTTGAAAAACAACTTGGTGTGGGGAATGAAATTATTAAACTAGCGGTCTTTGCGCCCATTCCGCTTGGAAAATTACAATCAAACGCCGCGCTCTTTGAGGCCGGACTTGCCGTGTCAAACGCGGTCATCACGCTCCGCGACACGCTCGCATCGTTACCAAAGGACGCAACAACGGCGGACAAAGCAAAAGAGTTTTTGCAAACGGCACAGTCCATTGAACCAAATCTAGAACAGGTGGAAAAATCCCTCGCGCGTTTACGTCCCGAGGATGTGCCCGAGGAAGCGCGCGCGCATCTACCCGCCATCCAAAAATTAGTTGCCGCCGTTCACCGCGACCTCCAAACCATCACGAAAACAACCGAAGGATTGCTCGCCCTTCTCGGCAGTGAACAACCCGCGCGTTTTCTGGTGCTCTTCCAAAACGACGAGGAGCTCCGCGCAACCGGCGGTTTCATCGGCAGTTTTGGCCTGTTAGATGTTGAAAACGGCGCGATCAAAAAATTTGAGGTGCCGGGAACCGGCGCGTATGCCGTGCAAGGACAATTGACCGCGTATCTTCGTGCGCCAGAACCGCTCCACACTGTGAACACGCGATTTGAATTTCAGGACTCTAACTGGTTCCCGGATTTTCCGGCAAGCGCGGAAACCGCCATGCGATTGTATGAATTATCACACGGCGCGACCGTTGATGGAGTGATTGCCGTCAATACCGCGGTGCTTGAAGGACTCCTTGAGGTGCTCGGTTCCGTGAATACCGTGCGTGGAACAACCGTCGGACGCGATAATGTAATCGGCGCAATCTACGCGGACATTCAAAAAAATAAAGCCGCCGGTTTGCCGCCCAAACAATTAATTAGCGCTCTCGCGCCGGCGCTCACTGATATGCTGGGCGCGCTCACCCCGGAGCAAACACTGGAACTCATACAACTCTTCAACACCGCGCGCAATCAAAAAGATATTCTGGTCTACGCGCAGGATGCCGCCACGCAACAACAACTTCGCGCACTGGCGTGGGATGGCAGTGTGCCACTGCTGCCAAACACTGAAGATTATCTCCAAGTCATCCATTCCAATATCGGCGGCGGCAAAACCGATGCCTTCATGCAACAAAAAATCATTCAACGCGTGGATATTCAAAGTGATGGGTATGTGAAAAAACAACTCACCATTGTCCGCACCCACACCGGCACGCCAAACGCAAGCGCGACGAATCGCGATTACCTGCGCGTGTATGTGCCGGAAAGCAGTACCCTCATTGCGGCCTCGGGTTTCAGCCAGCCACCCGAAACTGTTTTCCATGCGCCGGAAACATGGTATGATGAGCATCCGCTGGTACACGCCGCTGATGCAACCGCCACGTTTGATGAACGCACCGGCGTCAAAATCTATCGCGAGTTTGGCAAAACCGTCTTTGGAAATTGGGTATTGACGGCGCCAGGGGAAACCAGTACCATCCAACTAGATTATCTTTTGCCGAAACGCTTGTTTGAACCGGCCGCGTTTCGCCGGGGGATTATTAAAAAACGCCCGTCGTGTTCCTACCAGCTGACTGCCGCAAAACAACCGGGTGATCATGCAACGGAACTCATCACGACGATTACCCTGCCCGCCAATTGGGAACCGGTTTGGCTCACTGACCCAACCATGGAACTGGGCAAGGAACTCGTCGTTCATCGCGCCATTTTTGATACTGATAAACTTGTGGGGCTTGTCGCCGCACACGAATAACATCTGACCTATGCCTACCTGGCCACGCATCACTGAACACAAAAGTACGGTGAAAAACGCAACCAAGAAAAAACTTTCCGCCAAAGAAAAAACACTACGTTCCATTTACGAGGATGACAATGGCGACATCCCGCCGATGAAAACATTGGAACGACGCCGTGGCGGAGGCATGACATTCGTCGCAGGCTTTTTTATCATATTGCTTGGCATCGCCGGATTCTTTGCCTGGAAAAATAAAGACACCCTTGCTCTGCCACGCGGCGATAAAGCAGGAAATGTGGCACTCGTTGTTGAAGGACCAGACAAAGCGACACTTTTCGCGAGTGAAACATGGAAATTCACCGTTAATGCCGGCGGCACGTTAATGAAGGACGCCAACCTCTCACTTTTCTTGCCAAGCGGGTTTATTCTTGAAGGAGGCGAGCCGGCATTTACCGAAACGCCTAGCGCCAAAGAGCGCGTGTGGAAACTTTCTGAACAAGATCTAAAAGAACGCACGCCCATCACGGTGCGCGGACAATTTTTGGGCAACCTGGGCGAACAAAAATCATTCCGCGCGGTGCTGACGTATAAACCAAAAAATTTCCAATCAGAATTCCAAGCCAATACGCTCCACACGGTGACGCTCGCGGAAACGCCCTTGCAATTTTCTGCCACCGCGCCGGAACGTATCCGCGGCGGTGAATCAGGAAGTTACACGGTGACGCTCAAAAATGCGGGCGCCACGCAACTAACCAACTTGCTCATCGTACCGCCAACACATAAACTTTTCAGCATCATCAATGAGGGCATCTCACTTGAGATTAAAGACCTTGATCGCAACACACAATTATCCAAAGAATTACACGGCTCCTTTGCGGGAGAAATGGAAGGTGTCACCGCGCTTGACTGGCGCGTGACAACTAACATTGAAGGCGAGACCTATACGATTGCAACCGCGAGCACCACGGTCGCGGTGACGCCGCAACCGCTCATTCTTGCTATTGCGCTTGACGGCAACCCAGAAACCATCGCGCCCGGCGACACTTTGAAAGGCGAGGTGCGTTTCCATAATAAAAGCGCTCGCGCCGTTTCAAAAGCCGATGTGATTCTATCAATTGACGCGCCGGCAAAAAAGAAAAACAGCATTTTGTCATGGGATAAACTACAGGTAACGGGCTCGCCGAGTATCCAGGGTATCCAACAAAGTGACACCGTGCGACGCGGCACTATTACCTGGACGAGCACCGCCATACCAACGCTGGAAACCATTGCGCCAAACCAACAAGGCGTATTCACTTTTGCGCTTCCCATTAAATCGGGAGATGCGTTTGATCTTACGACGCTTGATATCGCGAGCATCACCCTTGCCCTTGAAGTGAAAACGGGCGAAGAATCGGCAACCGCGCAACCAGTAACCCTACCATTGGTTGCTAATACCACAATCACCGCGGGCGCGCTCAAAACCAGAGAAAATATCACGGTTCAGTGGACTATGAATCACAGTTTCCACAATCTTGCGTCAGTCAGAGTAACCGCGA
>CAZWRL010000032.1:5724-7165 GCA_964636345.1 uncultured Gammaproteobacteria bacterium
AAAAAAACCCGCCTGTTCCCCAGGCGGGCTACTTGTAATACCTATCGCGCGCCGCGCGATATGCGGCAAGACGCGTGGGAAGATCCTCACGTGCCGCATACAACCATGCGAACATGTCATCTTCCGCATGCGTGCGAAGAACTTTTTGCGCACGCTTAGGTTTCAACCCAAGCCACCCTGGCAGATTATGAGAAGCCACCAGGCGTCCCGGCAGGTCATCCCAACGCGCCATTATCACGCCGAGTTCTCGCTCACTGCCGCCCACATACTCTTCCTCGCGCATGCTGATCTCAAGGGCCAGCACCAAGTGGTACCATCGATCCTTGCCAATCTGCCGTACAAACTGCTCATGCTTGGCCTTGGTAATACCGCAAGCAACGCGATGATCAGGATCAACAATCTCGGTCATGACGTGCGCCACGAGCGGCTCACGCACCCATGGATTGTCCACCATTTTGCGTGCGTCACGGTGAGGTATGTGGTCAAACATGGAGAGCATCACCGCGGGAGAGAGTGCGGCCGCCATCCGAGTTTCGCCACCAACCGCTTCCAACACGGCAGAAAGATATTCCGCCAATAGTTTTGCTGGTACCTTGCGATAATGCGACGCAAGAAAATCCGTCGTCGGCGTAATGACGCCCTGTTCAATCAAATACACAATTGCATCACTCGGCATTATGTCTGCCTCAAGCAGCCATTCAACCGCGCGCGCACGTTTTTCGGGATCCATTTTGGCAACGCCCTCCGCGAGTAGGGAGAGCGGGAGCGGTCCACGACTGGCCATTGCCTGCACGTCATCTATGGTGAGTGTTTCCCAGACGATGGCTGGCATAACATGCCTCCGCCAATAGTCCACTTGCGCGGATGCTGACATTGATTCAAGCAAGTTCTCGGTCACGATCTCGGTACCGAGCGCCACGTGGATCGCGGTATCGCGATCAAAGGTGAGATGCTCCGGCTTGACCACCATAAACAATGTGGCTAGGAACTCGAAATCGAGCGTAACTTCTTTGTTAAATGCTCGTTTGAGACTGAAAAGGTGGTCGAGCACCAGTGCACCAAGATGTGTGCCGAGCGCCGTATCCGTCACCATGCCGCGTGCGGTCATGCGCTTGAAAAACGATGCAACAATCACATTGTCATCGCGCGCGCCAACCGCCTCCGCAGCATACACAAACTCATCACCCAAGAGATACTCGCGATCCGGCAGATCCGCCGCGGCGAGCAAAAGCTGGGTGCGTATCCACGGATAGTCAACCGATGAAGCAACTGACGTGAGCTCGCTCGGCAACGCATGCAACCGAAGCGGGAGCCGCATGAGTGCCACCTGATGCGTCCGTATCTGTTCCAGCTTCCGCAGGGCATCGCGCAAGAACTGATACGGACCGCCCTCTTCGTATGAGGGCAACGTAGCGCTGTCGCTCTCAAGTCGCAGAAACGG
>CAZWRL010000033.1:0-6679 GCA_964636345.1 uncultured Gammaproteobacteria bacterium
CAAAAACATTTTTTGTTTTTGGTATCCTGACACCCGCGCAAAACTGCGACCCACATGATCTACGCATTTTGCCTCGGGCGTATACCACACTTCCCAACCCGCGCTCCGCATACGCTTGCAAAAATCCACTTCTTCAAACCAGATAAAAAATCGTTCATCCAACAGACCAACGCGGAGCGCCGCGCGGCGAATCATAAAAAATGAACCGCGCACCGAATCAACGCGCGCTGGTTTGGTGTAATCAAAATCGCGCATGAGATAGTTATTAAGCACGCGCGGAAAAAAATGTGGCAATTTCAAAATAATCGCGAGCTGGTTCCAGAGCCCCGGAAACCGCCGCACATGCGGCACGGTTTCACCGGTGTCGGTCACAAGATGACAACCCGCCACTCCGGCACGCGGATGCGCGCCCATCCACCGAACCATCGTGGCAAGCGTCTCTGGAAAAACGCGCATATCGGGATTCAGAAGCAAAACGTAACGGCCGCGCGCTTGTTCAATGGCCTGATTATTCGCCCGCGCAAAACCCTCATTGGTAGTATTCAAAAAAACGCGCAGGCGCGATTCGCGCATAGCCCACGCGCGGAGCATGTCCGGCGTACCGTCGGTTGACGCGTTATCAACCACCAGCACTTCAAACGTGAGAGCACTTTGGCTCGCAAAAATTGCCTCAAGAGATTCCTTGAGGTGCTCTTTGACGTTCCAGCTGACGGTAACAATAGAGAGATCCATATACTAAAAAGCGCTGGTACCTTACCATGCTTTTTTCTTCGTGACAATGCCGGGCACACGGCCGTTTATTCTGATGAGACCAATGAAAGTTTTCGGTTGGTTTCTTCACTGGTGCGCGCAAGCGCCGCGCGTCCTTCATCCGTTTGCAAGCGTTCTTTAAATTGATACAACATCTCGCGCAATCGCTCATGAATATCTGTGAGCGTGATGCCGAGCATAGCCAATTTCTCGCCCGAGAGCACGCAATCAACGCGCTTGGCAAGTGTCATGGCGTTCAGCACATCTTTAGAAATTTTTTCAATCACCATGTCGGGCTTGATGATCTCTTTCAACAAGAGCGCAATTTCATACGGCGTAATGATTCCCGGATTCACCACATTATACGTTCCCGTGGCACCACGCGCCACGAGCGTATCAGTCACGGTCATCAAATCTTCCACGATGGTACACGAATTTGCCGTGTCAATAAAGGTGCGATAGGTCAGGAGTTTCGTAACCGCGTTCCGCGGCGAAACCATTGCGGAAAGCAGTTGCCGCGGCCGCAAAATCAACACCTTCAAACCGTGACGGCGCGCGAGATCTTCCAAAAGATTCTCCGCCCACACTTTCGTCCACGAATAAAAACAGAGCGGCGCAACCGGATCATTTTCTTTCCACATATCATCACGCGTTTTACTTTCCTGCACGCATCCCGATGACAGATGCACAAGATACACACCCGCTTCCGCGCACGCGGCGCCGATATTCGCCGCGCCGAGCGTGTTGATATCAAAAGCCGTCAACTTATTTTGTTCACACCAATCAATGTTGGTCTTGGCCGCCACGTTAATCACCACGTCCGGCTTGGCATTGTGCACCATCATGCGCACGCCGGCGCTGTCGCGAATATCAACGTCAGGCGCCACTACGGTCACGCCGCGCGTAAAAAAATAGTCACGATAAAACGTGCCCAATTGTCCATGACCAAAAATAAGAATGCTCCCGGGCTGCATACGGGTGTATCCTAAACGGCACAACGTAAAACGTCAAGATTTTTTGCGGCGACTCTTGGTGGCGGCCTTTTCCGCAAGACCTGACTTTTCTGCTCGTTCCTCTTCAAGAATCTCCTCAATTTCATCTTCTTCCTGCTTCCACACTACCTCCGGCTCTCCAATTTCCGCGAGCCGCTTGCGATAGATAGCAAACGCGCCAAACCCAAGCGCGGCGAGTGAAAACGCAAACGCCAAAAGCAATAACATGGTGCGAAGTAATTGTTCGGTTTCGTACAGCGGAGCGGCATCATCGCCATCTTTTACTCCATCGCCATCCGTGTCCGGATTGGTGGGATCCGTGCGGCGTTCAAGCTCCTTGCCGTCCTGCACGCCATCATCATCCGTATCCGCTTTTGCGGGATTGGTATTGGTAATTAATACCTCTTCGCCATCCGGAATGGCGTCATCATCACTGTCCGCTTTTAATGGGTTTGCTCCTTTGTCTTGTTCCTCCTTGTCATTCAAACCATCCGCATCGGTGTCTGCTTTTTTAGGATCAGTTTTTGCCGCGATTTCCACCTCGTCAGGTATTCCATCGTTATCGTCGTCAAGGTCGGCGTTATCGCCGATGCCGTCTTTGTCTGAATCAACGGATTCTTTGGGGTCTTTGGGAAACGCGTCCTGCCCATCCGGCACTTTGTCGCCATCAGTATCTGCTGAAAGCGGATCCGTGCCACCATCAACTTCTTCTTTATCATTCAAGCCGTCGCCATCGCTATCCGCCTTAATCGGATTGGTTCCTTTTTTCAATTCCAAACCGTCAGAAAGTCCATCGGCATCAGAATCGCTCTTGCTCGGATCCGTTCCCTTTTCAATCTCTTTACCATCGTCAATGCCGTCGCCGTCAGAATCAACCACCCTGGGATTACTACCGCGCTCCACTTCAGCGCCGTCTTTCACACCATCGCCATCAGAATCAGAACGATGAACATCGGTCTTAAATTCTTTTTCTTTCTCATCGCTCAAACCGTCATTATCATCATCGGGATCGCCGTTATCGCCGAGACCATCGCCGTCCGCGTCAGCCGATTCTTTACCGTCAAGCGGAAACACATCGGTACCATCTTGCACGCCATCACCGTCAGTATCCGCCTTATTCGGATTGGTCTTTTTTGCGAGTTCATCTTTATCTTTAATGCCATCGCCGTCGCTGTCCGCTTTTTTAGGATTACTCCCCACCTCCGCTTCTTTGGCGTCGTCCAAACCGTCATTATCATCATCAGTATCAACCTGATCGCCCATGTCATCGCCGTCAGTGTCAGTGTCCACAAAATAATTGGTTTTAAGCGCCGCGCCGCCGGGTGTTAATTGCGCATCCGTCACGGAAATGGTTTTGCCCGCAAGATCAATGGCCTGCGCGCTTAAAAAAGCAAGCGTGATTTCGTGGTCGCCGGGTGTTGCTTTCCACAAAA
Organism: uncultured Gammaproteobacteria bacterium; assembly: GCA_964636345.1. Taxonomy (GTDB): domain Bacteria; phylum Patescibacteriota; class Patescibacteriia; order Magasanikbacterales; family JBBTXJ01; genus JBBTXJ01. The sequence goes on from CAZWRL010000033.1 coordinate 3,176, forward strand.
GCGAAACCTGCTTGGCTTGCTCAAAATCAACGGAAACGGCGGTTGACCCAAGCAGTGTTTTATTATCAGAAAACCCAACAACGCCGTCCAATTTTTGGTAGGAATTATTGACGATGACGGTCAAAACCTTCACCTCGTCATCGGCAAAAAAAACATCCTGTGAAAACCACACTCCGGCGGACGGCACAAAACCCACCGGCGCCGCGAAGGCCGGAGTGGTAAATAAGAATGCGAGTGCCGCGCCAAGCGCTACTCGATGCAATGTACCCATTACGGATAGTATACCACATCTCCTTCAAGATCGGTACGGCGGACAGTCGCGCCCGCCCGTTCTAAGCGGTGAAGCACCCGTTCCGTCGGATGGCCGTATTTGTTGTTCTTGCCCGCGGAAATAACTGCTATTTCCGGCGCAACCGCATCTAAAAACTCTTGAAGTGATGATGTATTGCTCCCGTGATGACCCGCTTTCAAAATTTGCGCGCGGAGCCGCGCGCCGTATTCTTGCGCCAAATGGCGTTCCAATGCTTCTTCCGCATCGCCCGTCAACAGCGCGGAAAGCGTTCCATGCTGAACGCGTATAACCACGGATGTATTGTTATCGTTTGCTTTTTCATTGGCCACCGGATGATCCGGATAGAATACGTCAATCACCGTTTTGCCGATGTCATGCCGCACCGCGCGATCTATCACGCGCACCTCCGCGCCCTCGCGCGCAATCGCCTCTTTAAATACCTGCCACTGCGGATCGTTTGCGTTATCCCTCCCCGTCCACCATACGCGCTCCACGCGATAACGATCCAGCACATCAATACATCCGAGATAATGATCCAAGTCCGGATGCGTAATCACGAGATACTCAATAGTGCGATCAAAAAACGGCAACTGCCGCCCCAGTCCTTGGAGCACCACACGCGACGGGCCGCAATCAACCAGCATCTGCATTTTTGAATCAAAACTGATAAGCGTGCCATCGCCTTGCCCCACATCAAGAAACGCCAAACGAAAACCGCCGCGTGTCTCGCGCGTGACGATAAAAAGCGCCGCCAGCACCATCACAAGGAGGCCGGCGACAACAACGGTAAGCGTTTTTTCAAAAGAAACCATACCAGTACTCCATACACGATAACCATCAGCCACAATGGCAATCGCGCTTCAACCGAGGCAAACGGCAATCGCGCAAACAGTTCAACGATGTTAATAACATACGATAACAGCGCCCATGTCAGGCCAAACAAAACCTGCCCGAGAAGCAGCGCGATCCACGCGCCGATCACGGCCACAAATCCACCCAACATAATCCACGGAATGGCGAGGAGAATGGCCGTGTTCGCAATCGGCGCCACAACGGACACGCGCCCAAAATGATACATCATGAGCGGGAGCGTGAGCACAATCGCGCCGGTGGTTTCCGCAATCACCTGCCCAAGCCGCTTGGGGAGCCACGCAAAAAATCGTTCAAGATCCGGCGAAAGATATGTAAGCCCGATGACCGCCAAAAAAGATAACTGAAATCCCGCGTCAAACAACAGCACAAACGGATTCACGAATGTCATGCCAACCGCCGCGGCAATAATAAGCGGCAGGGGCCGTGCGAGTCGCCCCACCTGTTTTGCGGTTAAACCAAGCATTCCCATCGCGGCCGCCCGCACCACGGACGCCTGCGCTCCCACCATAATTACAAAACTCGCAATGGCCGCGATCGCCAGCCAAAACGCCTTTTTGCGCGGAATCAAAACCGCCATGATCGCGAGCATCACCATGGAGGTGACAATCGTTATATTGTATCCGGAAATTGCGATGATGTGGCTGGTGCCGGTTTGCCTGAACGATTCCTGCAGTTCCGCCGGAATGGTTGACCGCGCGCCATAGAGAAGGCCGCCGAGAAACGATGCGTGCGGCTCGGGCAAATTCTCGCCGATGGTTTTTTGCATCTTTTGTTTAAATCCAAGCAACGCTGTAATAGCGCGCGATCCGGGGCCTGCGCCAGCTCGGCCCGTCAGGGACCCACTTCGCTCTGCCATCCGTGTCCGCACCACGGCATTGTTACACATCACATAAATATCATCACGCCGGAGATAGCGATCGTACCTGAACCTGTCATCCTGAACTTGTTTCAGGATCCCCAAAGGCCTCTCCAATTTGCACGTCACCTCAACCGGCGTGCCGTACGGCATCACCGGATACCGATCCGTTTTCACGAGCACCCGTCCGCGATACGGAGCTTCGCTTTCAACGGTAAGCCATGTATGGTCCTCGCGTTCATCCGGTTCCGCCGCCACCCAACCCGCGAATGACCGATCTTCGTCGGTATAGGCTGCGATATGGTTGAGAGAAATGACCGGAAATGCCGCGTTCACCCTTCCCGCACCAAAAACCATGGCAATCGCGCAATATAACACGGTCCGCATCGTCCGCGATTTCCAAAACACCACAAACGGTGGAAGCAAAACACCCAGCAACAAGATAAAAATAAAAAAACTCCTCCGTTCTTCTATTAACAATGACCCAACCCCCACACCAGTCAAAAACCACGCGCCATACAACATGAATCGCTTTGACGGCGAATCGGCAAAGAGCATATTAAACATCAAGCGGGCTCGTGATGGCACCGATACTCGCGGCAACATGCGTGTATATCTCCGTTGTTTTAACACTCGCATGACCTAAAAGCTCCTGAATATACCGCAAATCAGTCCCTGTTTCTAAAAGATGTGTGGCAAATGTGTGCCGCAATGTGTGCGGCGTAACCAATTTTGCAACATCAGCGCGTGTGGCGGCGTGGCGAACTACTTTTTGAATAGTTTCTTCGGTGAGTCGTCCACCACGACCATTAGTAAACAAAAAATCACCTCCCTGTTTTACACGGCTTTGACGGAGCAACGTTTCTCGCACCGCTACCGGCAGGAGCGCCGTTCTATCTTTCGCGCCCTTACCATAGCGAACCATAATCAAATTGCGGTCAAAATCTATATCCCGCATCCGTAACCGCACTAACTCACCCACGCGCATACCGGTTCCATAGAGCATCTGAATGATACAAGTGTGTTTAAGATTTCCGGCGCATATAATCATTCTCTTCATCTCTTCTTTCGACAAGACCTGTGGCAATTTCTTTTCCTTGCGGGCGCGCGGGATAGTAACAAAAAATTTTCTATGCAAAATACGGCCAAAGTAAAACTGAAGAGAGCTATATGCGGTATTTAACGTGGAAGATGATTTGCCAGTTTTGACAAGCATATCTAAATACGCGCGCACATCGTTAGCAGTAACGTCTTTTGGAGACTTATTGTTGAGATAATGCAAGCATCCATTCACAAATAAACAGTACGTTTTCCGTGTTTTGACACTCAAACATCGCAGCCGCATTTCCTCTTCAAAGAGCGCCATCGGGTCTCTACTCGGACGATAATAATGTGCATTCATACCCACTTGATGATTTCACATTTTGTGGTATAGTATACCATAGTTAAGCCAAAAACCTTGACAGTTCGTTTATACATAGTT
>CAZWRL010000034.1:0-3001 GCA_964636345.1 uncultured Gammaproteobacteria bacterium
CTCATCGGTAGAGCGCTGCCCTGAAGAGGCAGGCGTGCCCAGTTCGACTCTGGGGTCCGGCACAAGTTGTTCTTTTTCGGGGTGTAGCTCAGTTGGTAGAGCGCCTGGTTTGGGACCAGGAGGCCGCATGTTCGAGTCATGTCACCCCGACAGATACAAAAACGTCCTGATTGAATCGGGACGTTTTTGATTCGCTATAGTATTACGATGGTCCCTGCAAGGACCCCGATTGCGATTGAGATGCCGCCGATTAAGAAGGTGCGGAAGCCGTTTTTAAGAAGCGGAAGCCGCGAGAAGCGCGCGCTCGTGATCCCCAAGAGAAACAGCGCCCCAAGCGAGAAACTAATAGAGAGCTCCAGCGCGCTTTCAGTGGGAAACAGCAGATAGGGAGCGAGCGGCACGAGACCTGCCACGGTGTATGAAAAAAGCATGATAATCGCATCAAAGAACGATCGCCGTGACGACATCTCTTTATGATGCAGATATTCTTCAGAGGCGTGTTCGGAAAGAAAGTCGCCGACACTCATGGAAACGGCCTCAACCAAAATGAGAATAACGCCCGTAATAAAAATAGTGTCGCGCGCGACACCGGCAATGGCGAGTCCGGAGAGTAGCCCAACGGTAGAACTTAAACTATCCTCAACGCCAAAAACGAAACTGCGGATATAGGAGGCACGCGCGCTTTTTGTTGACATACTGTGTATGATTGCTTCTATCATACTCCTTTTTGCGGGCGATGTCAGGTGGGTTGACAAGAAATCTACCGCAGGATAGCTCGTTATGTTACACTGTATATATGTTTGTATCTACCTATGGTAGCGTGCGGAAAATGCGCCGCACACTCCTCATTGTGAGTGCGGGTTTATTGCTTGTCACCGCAACGCTCGGCGTTAAGATGATGGTTATGACGATGGATGACGGGGATACCACAATGGCCGGCTGTCCTTTTATGGCAACCGGATCGTTGTGTCAGATGACCGTTGCTGAACATCTCCGCGTGTGGAAATCACTGTTCACTATGGTGACACACCCGGAATTTTTATTGACGCTTCTCTTGATCGTCGCAGTAACCGGATTTGTTTCGCTCACACTCACGGGTCCGCCACATGTTGCGAGCGCGGCTGATCGGTATCGGCGGAGAGTAGATTTTGCGCTTTTCAGACCGCTCAATCTCGCCTTTTCAGATGGGATTATCCATCCCAAGTTGTATTCCTAATCACACCGTGTGCACTGTTATGCACTTTTGTTCTTTGTGATTAGGATTTTTGTTATTTATTTATGGAAACTCAATCTCATATCTACAAATTCGCGGTTGACGCGCTGACTGATGACGAACGCGCGGCCGCGCTCAAAAAACTCATTACCGCTCTTCCGACCGTTACGCGGTTTGATGCGAACATTCCAAAACGAGTGATACGCGTTATCAGCACGGAGGCGCTTGATGTTACGGCGCTCAAAACGCAACTTGTTGAGCACAAGTTTCATTTACGGCAGGTCGCGCTGCCGGAAGACAGCGCTCTTGTGTCACCGGACGCGAAGGCGCAGAACGGCACAGAATCGTGCACCATGCAGGTGGCCATTGAGGGGATGACCTGCCGCAGTTGTGAACTGACCATTGAACGCACGTGGCGGAAAGTTGCGGGAGTCAAAAAGGTGGACGTGAATGCCGCGGCAGGCACCGCATCGCTTGTGGTGAGCGGCGAGGCGCCGACGCTTCTGGCATTACAAGATGCGCTTGGTGAAGAAAAGTATGTGGTGCGGCGCGGTGATGCTTCGGGATTTGGAACCAATTCGGGACGACCATCATTCTTGCGGCTCCTTGGTTTGTTTGCGCTGGTGTTGCTCCTTGGGCGCGTCTTATCGCAATTTGGTTTGTTGAAACCGAACGTCGCTTTCGGCGACGCGATGAGTGTCGGGGCCATCTTTGTGATTGGTCTTGTTGCCGCAAGTTCTTCATGCCTTGCCGTGACTGGCGGTTTGTTGCTCTCGGTTTCAGCAAGGTTTAATGAACGATACCGTGGTTTGACGACTGCGGGTCGCATGCGGTCGGTTCTGCTTTTTGTGATTGGCCGTGTGCTTGGGTACATGGTTTTGGGTGGATTATTGGGAGTAGTGGGAAAGGCGCTTGCGCCATCAACGGGCGTTACCGCGGCGATTACGATTCTTGCGGCGCTCTATATGCTGATTATGGGGCTTGATATGTTGCACATCGCTCCGGCATTTTTGAAACGGCTTATGCCGCGCATGCCAAAAGGACTTGCGCATCGCATTATGGATGCGGATGGAAAGACAGGCCCAACGGCTCCGCTCATGTTTGGCGCGGCCACATTTTTCTTGCCATGCGGATTCACACAAGCGCTTCAGTTGTACGCGCTCACCACCGGCAGTTTTGCGGATGGCGCGCTCGCGCTTGGCGCATTTGCGCTTGGTACGGCGCCTGCGTTGATTGGTCTGGGATTTGCGGGGAGCGCGCTCCGTGGTAAGGCAGGAGCATGGTTCTTTCAATTCTCCGGCGCGCTCGTGATTATGCTTGGTTTGTGGAATATCCAGAACGGATTGGCAATTGCGGGGTATCCCGTGAACCTACCCTCGTTTTCATTTTCAGGTATTACCGAAGCGGCGCCGCTTGGTGGTGCTCCCGATTCAAATGTCAGCATAGAAAATGGGGTGCAGGTGGTGCGCATGGGCGCGAGCTATGCCGGATATATCCCGAATCATGTGACGCTTGTTGCCGGGAAACCGGTGCGATGGGAAGTTGACGGGACGAATGCGAGTGGGTGTATCAGCGTGCTCGTATCGCGGCCGCTTGGTGTTCAACGATTACTCTCGCCGGGCGTTAATGTTATTGAATTCACACCGAAAAAACCCGGCGAAATTCCGTTCAGTTGTTCTATGGGAATGTATCGCGGCAGTTTCACCGTGTTACCTGAAACTTCATAAACGTATCTAAAATGTCTATGGAAAATACCCGTCTTAACGATCCAGATTTTGACGCGCCACA
>CAZWRL010000034.1:3101-5893 GCA_964636345.1 uncultured Gammaproteobacteria bacterium
GCGATGCTCGTCGCATCTACGATTGGATTCTTTGTGTTGTTAACCGTGGTCCTATGAAGACAACAACGCTTGGTATTAAGGGTATGCATTGCGCGAGTTGCGTGACGCGGAATGAGAACGCGCTCAAAAAAGTGCCGGGTGTCACGGATGCATCAGTGAATTTTCCGTTGAAACAGGCAACCGTAACGTATGATGAACACAAGGCGTCGCATGAGGACATGGCGAAGGCAATAAAGAGCATTGGGTACATCGCCGAGATGCCAGCCGGTCATCATGCAAGCGCGCATCAGGGTGCGGCGTCCGGCGGCGATGCGCCTGACCACGCGCATCACGGCGAGGTACGCGATGCGAAAATGAAAGCGGTCTTGGCGCTCGTGCTTGCGGCGCCTACTGCGGTGATTGGTATGTTTGCGTTGGAATTTGGGCAGGAGTTGTATGGATATCCGCTCTCCATGTGGCTGGTTGCGGTGGTGAGCACGTTCATTATCCTCGGCCTTGGCTGGCAATTCCATCGCGGTATGTTAAAAGACGTGCGGCATCTCGCGCCAGGGATGGATACGTTGATTTCAGTTGGTACGCTTGCGGCGTTATTCTACAGCGTGTGGGCGATGGCGCGCGGCGCCGATGATATCTACTTTGAAACCGGCGCGATTATTACCGCGTTGATTCTGCTCGGCAAGTTTTTTGAAGCGCGCAGTACCGGGCAGGCGAGCATGGCGGTGAGGAAGTTGTTGGAATTAGGGGCAAAGACCGCGCGGGTGATTCGTGGCGGGAAAGAAGCGGAAATTCCGGTTGAACAGGTTGTCGTTGGAGATACGCTCCTCGTAAAGCCGGGAGAAAAAATTCCGGTTGATGGCGCGGTGGTGTCCGGCGAAACAAGCATTGATGAATCAATGTTAACGGGTGAGAGTATGCCGGTGTCCAAGGGGGAGGGCGATGTGGTGTATGGCGCGACCGTGAATATCAACGGCGCCGTCACGATGATTGCCAAAAAAGTTGGCGCGGATACGGTGCTGGCGCAGATTGCAAAAATGGTGGCGGACGCGCAGATCAAAAAAGCGCCGATTCAGAAATTGGCGGACAGAATTTCCGGTGTTTTTGTGCCGATTGTTTTGGTGATCGCGGTGGCGACATTTGTGGTGTGGTATGTGGTAACCGGCGATGTGACCGCGAGTTTCATTCCGGCAGTTGCGGTGCTCGTGATTGCCTGTCCGTGCGCGCTTGGTCTTGCAACGCCAACCGCCATTATGGTGGGAACTGGTTTGGGCGCCGAGCACGGCATTCTTATCAAAAACGGCGAATCGTTTGAACGCGCAAAACGCATTGACGCGGTGTTATTTGATAAAACCGGCACGCTGACGGAAGGAAAGCCGCGTGTAACGGACGTGGTACCTGCCGAAAAACACACGATTGACGAGGTGCTCACCCTTGCCGCAAGTATTGAAAAACTCTCGGAGCATCCGCTCGCGCAGGCGATTGTCAGCGCCGCGGAGGAGCAGGAATTGTCACTCCGTGAGGTGAGGGGCTTCAAGAGTATCGCGGGGCAGGGAGTTCAAGGTACCGTTGATGGCGTTGCCGTGCGCGTCGGCCGGCTTACGTTTGTGACCGATCATGGCACCAATGCATTGGAAGCGTCACTCCAGAAATTGGAAGAGCAAGCAAAGACCGTGATTGCGGTTGCGCGGGATAATGAACCGGTGGGATTGGTTGCGATTGCGGATACGCTGAAAGAGGATGCGCGTGAGGCAATTGCGGCGCTCAAGAAGCAAGGTATTGAAACCGTGATGATTACCGGTGACAACCTGCGCACGGCGCAAGCGATTGGCGCGCAGGTTGGGATTGACACTATCTTTGCTGAAGTGATGCCGGAAGATAAAGTTGAGAAGGTGAAGGAAATGCAGAAAAAAGGAAAGAGAGTGGCGTTTGTTGGCGATGGAATTAATGATGCGCCAGCGCTCGCGCAAGCGGATTTGGGGATTGCGATTGGCACGGGTACTGACATCGCCATTGAGGCCGGCAACATTGTGCTCGTGAAAGGAAGGCCGGCAAGGGTGGTGGATGGGCTTGCCCTCGCCCGTTTAACCTTCCGCACCATCAAACAGAATTTGTTCTGGGCATTCTTCTACAATGCGGCGGCGATACCGCTTGCCGCTCTGGGATTGTTGAATCCCATTATCGCGGCGGCCGCTATGGCATTCTCAAGTGTGAGTGTGGTAGGAAACAGTGTGCGGATTAAACGAAAGAAATTCGCTTAGTATTAGTAGTAGTATCCTCCTTTGATGTTGAACTTCTTTTTTTCAAACGTGATCACCATGTACCAACCCCATGAAACGACGTGACTGTCTTTGCCAATGAAATCAAACCAGATGCGCGGGAACATTTCGCGCGAGAGCCAGCGTTCCGGCTGTTTGGCGTTGTCCGGATCCACGACAATAATATTTTTTTCCGTTATGTTCACCACCACGCTGTAGTGATCGCCATCTTCGTCAAACCATCCCACAATAACAGGTAGTTTTTCTTGTTTAATGAAATATTCCAATTCTTCCATGGTGCCCTTGTCTTTGGTAAACACAAATCCGCCAACTTGTTTTGCGGCCTGGATAAGTCCTTCGTGTTCGGTGCCGTCGTCGCGGGTCGTGTATCCGAGTACCGCAAGCTGATCCTCGCTGAATGTTTTGCCAAAGTATGAGAGGAGAATTTTGAGCGCTGCCGGACCGCAGTATCCCGATTGCGTTTGTTTGGTATGCGTAACCGCGAGGTTGCCCGGTTCCGATGGTGCTCGTTGTTGTTTT
>CAZWRL010000035.1:0-5873 GCA_964636345.1 uncultured Gammaproteobacteria bacterium
GACTCCTACGGGAGGCTGCAGTCAAGAATATTCCCCAATGGACGAAAGTCTGAGGGAGCGACGCCGCGTGCAGGAAGACGGCCTTCGGGTTGTAAACTGCTTTTTTCAGGGACGAATTCTGACGGTACCTGAAGAATAAGGGGTTCCTAACTCTGTGCCAGCAGGAGCGGTAATACAGAGACCCCAAGCGTTATCCGAATTTACTGGGCGTAAAGCGTCCGTAGGTGGTTTTGTGCGTTATCTGTCAAATTCCAGGGCTTAACCCAGGAACTGCGGGTAATACGGCAAGACTTGAGGCCGGGAGAGGCAAGCGGAACTGTCGGTGTAGTCGTAATAAGCGCTGATATCGGCAGGAACACCAAAGGCGAAGGCAGCTTGCTGGAACGGTCCTGACACTCAGGGACGAAAGCGTGGGTAGCGAATGAGATTAGATAAATCTCAGCCGCGGTTCAACATTCCGTTGAACGAACGGCACATGGTGTCCACTTCAGTGGCGACACTGAAGATATGCATCTAGCTGTATCGGGGGAACTCCAGGCAACAGGGATCTACTGTCCTGCTGGACAATCCCGAGGGAAGTCTGAAGAAGCTGAAGGCCTGGCCTGAAGCTGATGAAGACCCCGTAGAGACTAAGAAGATCATGAGACAGAAGACATAATGTTCTATGAAAAAAGAAAACGTGTTGTCTTTGTCGGATCAAAGTAAAGCGGTCATCTTTGGCTCACTCCTTGGCGATGGATCATTAAAAATCCACAAGGGGTATGCCAATGCGCGATTTTCATTTAAGCATTCCAAACCTCAAGAAGAATATTTTTTCTGGAAAGTCGGAATGTTAAGCGAAATTTCACAAGGGTCTTGCGTATTCAAGCAAGCCCCGAGTGGATTTGGCACAAAGGAAATATTGCGCTATCAAAGCATGACGAGCGAGGCCTTAACCGACCTCTATCGTCTGACGCATCGGAGCGGTCACTTCCTGGTTAGGCGTACGTGGCTCAATAAAATGACACCACTTTCGCTCCTTGTCTGGTGGCTCGACGATGGATCAATTGTGGGCAACGCTCGTAAAGGCGTGTTGTGCACAGATGGCTTTGATGAACAATCGGTGAAGAGGCTTTCGCAGTATTTGAAGGTCGTCTGGAAAGTGAACGCACACGTTGGAACCGTCGGATCAAAGCGGGGCGGAACGCGCTCCACCTACTACCGACTCTGGTTTTCAACGGAGGAACTCAAAAAGTTTCTGCGCATCATTCTTCCACACTTCAAAACAGCAAGTCTGCTTCCGAAAATGATCCTGCTCTACCGAGATCCTGAACTTCTACAACGCTGGATCTCTGAAATTGTAACCCTCTCTGGCCTTCCAGAACAAACCGTCAAAATGTTTGTGAAGGAGAAGCAAGAGAAATGGAAACAATACAGAGAATGATATAGTCCAATCTTTGTGGAAACACAAAGCACACAGAAATGACCTCAGTAGTCCACGCCCTAAACGATGCACACCAGGTATCGGGAGTATCGACCCTCTCGGTGCCGTTTAAAAGAGCTAACGCGTTAAGTGTGCCGCCTGGGGAGTACGATCGCAAGATTAAAACTCAAAGGAATAGACGGGGGATCGCACAAGCGGTGGAGCACGCGGTTCAATTCGATAACGAGCGGAGAACCTTACCGGGGCTCAAATACTAGCTGCACATCCTATGAAAGTAGGATTTCTTCGAGAGTGCTAGATAGGTGTTGCATGGTTGCCGTCAGCTCGTGCAGTGATGTGTACCCTTAAGTGGGGTAACGAGCGCAACCCTCGTCGTGTGTTAAATCTACACACGAGACTGCCTGCGTAAGCAGGAGGAAGGTGGGGACGACGTCAAATCAGCATGGCTCTTACGTCCCGGGCGACACGCATGCTACAATGGCCGGTACAATGGGACGCCAAACCGTAAGGTGGAGCAAATCCCATCAAAACCGGTCTCAGTTCGGATTGAGGTCTGCAACTCGACCTCATGAAGCCGGAATCGCTAGTAAACGCGCATCAGCCACGGCGCGTTGAATACGTTCTCGATCCTTGTACTCACCGCCCGTCACACCACGAAAGCCGGTAATGCCTGAAATCTCGCTTGCGGGATGAAGGTAGGATCGGTGATCAGGGTGAAGTCGTAACAAGGCAGGGGTAGCGGAAGCTGTTCCTGGATCACCTCCTTTCTAGGGAGTTATCTCTAGATGTCGATGCTGTCCCGATTTATCGGGACGGTGGGAATAGACGATGTCTTTGTCACATCTGTGAAGTCAACAAAACAAAAAATCGCCGCAGGGCGGTTTTTTGTTTGCGTTCGTCGGCACTTGATCTTTTTGATACTTTATAGTATATTGGGGCGTATAGACGTGGGCGCGTAGCTCAGTCGGTTAGAGCGCGTCACTGATAATGACGAGGTCCTTGGTCCGATTCCAAGCGCGCCCACAAATGTCCGCTTCTCATAAATGGATGTTGTATGGTATGCGCGCCGCGTTTGCGGCGATTGTTGTTTTTGAGTTTTTGAATTGGCTCCAGGTGCTCCATTTTCAACTTACCTTCAGTTGGTTTGGTCTCATGATCACGGCGGCGGTGGTGTGGGGAATAGTAGAATTTTTGTGGCGAAAATTGGAAACGCTTCACGCCACCAAAAAGGGCTGGCTGTTGTTTTTTATCCTGGCGTCACTTTTGATTGATCTTCTGGGCGATGTGCTGGGTTGGTATGGCTCCTTTCTCTGGTACGATCAATTCGCGCATTTTTTTGGCGGCATCTCCGTCGCGATTGCGGTGGTGATTGTGCTTCGCGCAACCAATGTTTTGTCCGATGTTTTGGTGCAACCGCAACTCTCGTTTGGCACGCAACTACTCATCGTTGTAGCGCTCGTGACCCTTTTTGGTGTGTTTTATGAACTGGAAGAATATGCAGAAACGGTAATTTTGAAGAATAACCGCTTGGGTGATATGCTTGACACGCCGAATGATGTGCTGTTAAATCTGTTGGGGAGTATCGCGGGGGGAACGCTTTCGCTCAAGAATGTGCATCAGCCATTTGCGCGGATGATGCGGCGGGTGATTTCGGTATGCCGTGCGGTACTCGCGCGTAAAAAATAATAGGGCGGCTAGCTCAGTGGTAGAGCGCTTCGTTGACATCGAAGAGGCCACAAGTCCGATCCTTGTGCCGCCCACCGCGTTTTTCTTGATTTTTTTTCCAATCATGTTATACTAGTGCAAAATTATGTCAACCAAGCCACATACAAACGATATCCCGGAAGAACATGAGGTGGGGGCAGATCCTACGCCATCGCGTCGCTTGGGTTACGGCGCGGCCGGCATAGGTGTTGTTTTACTTGAGCTCATCAAGGTGGTGGTACTCGCGGGTATCACCATTGGAGCCGTGCGCTATTTTATCTTCAAGCCATTCATCGTACACGGCGCCTCCATGGCTCCGAATTTTTACGAGAACGAATATCTTATCATTGATGAGATAAGTTACCGATTTAAAGAGCCGGCGCGTGGAGATATTGTGGTGCTCCGCAATCCGCGCAAAGAAGAAGAATTTTTTTTGAAGCGTGTCATTGGTATGCCGGGCGAGCGCGTCGTGGTGCGCGATAGTCAGGTATTTCTTGCGAAAGATAAGGACACTGCGCCTGTTCTACTTCAGGAATCGTATCTTCCCTCGCGCGAGTTTACGCCCGGCGTCGTAGACGTAACACTCGGGGAAAACGAATATTATATATTGGGAGATAATCGTGACGCCAGTTTGGATTCTCGCATTTTTGGTCCCATTCCGGGAGAGAATATTATTGGTAGGGTACTGTTGCGCGGTTGGCCGTTTGATCGCGCGCAGCGGTTTCAAGTGCCGGAGTATAATATTTAAGGTGAGCATTTCGTGATATGGCAAAGAAAAAGAAAGCGAGCAAGCAAAAGGCAAAGAAGAAGGTGGTAAAGAAAGCCGCGCCAAAAAAGCGCGCGGTTTTTATTGCGAAAAAAAAGCCGATTGTGGAAAAGAAGCTCGCGGCCCCCGCGCCCGTGGCAGAACAGAAGACAGCGGATGCTGAAGAGGGCGGCGCGTCGCAAAAGCACAGCGGCCTTCAGGCGTTGCGCGGCATGAAAGATATTTTGCCGAAAGAGGATCAGTATTGGTACGCGCTGTTGGATCACGCGATCCGTTTGGCGCAATTTTATGAGTTTGGGTGGATTCAGACGCCGCTGTTGGAAGACGCGCGTTTGTATGTGCGTTCCATTGGAAAAGGAACGGATATTGTGGAAAAAGAAATGTATGTGTTTGAAGATCGCGACTTGGAACGCGTGGCGCTTCGTCCGGAAGGCACGGCGGGCGTGGTGCGCGCGTACATTCAACATGGCATGTTGAATTTACCGCAACCCGTGAAGATGTGGTATTTCGCGTCCATGTTTCGGCACGAGCGTCCGCAGAAAGGACGCTATCGCGAACACCATCAAATTGGTTTTGAAGTGTTTGGGGATCCATCGCCATCCGCGGACGCGCAGTTAATTGCGATCGCGTACACCTTGCTTTCTGATCTTGGCATTCCGGTTGAAGTGCGGATTAACAGCATCGGCATGCCGGACGAACGCGCGCGGTATATTGTGGAACTTACGGGGTATTATCGCGCGAAGCGAAGTTATTTGTGCGAGGATTGTAAAAAACGGTTGAACAGAAATCCGCTTCGGCTTTTGGATTGTAAAGAAGAGGGGTGCAAGCCGCTCCGCGATGAGGCGCCGCAGATTGTTGATTGGCTCTCGGAATCGTCAAAGAAATTTTTTATGGAACTTTTGGAAGATTTGGATGAACTCCAGGTTCCGTATTCGCTTGATCCGTTTTTGGTGCGCGGATTGGATTATTATTCGCACACGGTATTTGAATTCTATACCAAAGAGCAAGACGCGGAGACCGCGCAGAGCGCGCTTGGCGGAGGCGGCCGCTATGATTTGTTGGTGGAACAATTGGGTGGCAGGCCTACGTCTGCGGTTGGATTTGGTGTGGGCATGGAACGCATTGTGACAGAATTGAAAAAACGTCCCGATGAGTTCGCTCAAAAACCGCCCACCGTTTTTTTGGCGCATTTGGGTCAGGGTGCACGCCGGAAGGCGTTGCGATTACTGCAAGATCTTCACGCAGAGGGCATGCGTGTTGGATTTAACCTCGCCAAGACCTCGCTCAAGGCGCAACTTGACATTGCCGACAAACAAAAGGTAATCTATACGCTCATCCTGGGTCAGAAGGAAATGATGGACGGCACCATTATTGTGCGGGATATGGAATCTGGCGCGCAGGAGATTGTGGATGTTACCAAAATTGTGCCGTTCTTAAAGAAGAAATTATAGAAAGCGAGGTGGCGATATGTCAGAAATGCGTCGAAGACCAAATGAAAGTTTTGAGTCGTTCATGCGCCGCGCCAAAAAGCGCTGGCAGGCAAGTGGCAAATTACTGCAAGTGAAAAAAGTGCAGTTTTTTGAAGTGGAAAAAAGCCGCAACATGCGTCGTCGTTCCGCCGTGCGTCGGAAGCAATTGACGGACAAGACAGAATATCTGCGCAAGGTTGGCCGTTTGCCCGAGGAAGATAAATTTCAAGATAAAAGACGGTAAGTATGTCCCTCTATCAAAAGATTCTTGGCGATTTGACGGAAGCCATGAAAACAAAACAGGCGGATCGTTTGTCTGTTTTGCGTATGGTGAAAACGGCTGTTGAGAATGAACGGATTGCCGCGATGAAGCGCGATACTGAACCGGATGATGCGTTTGTGATGGCGGTGTTGAAGCGTTACAAGAAACAACAAGAAGACGCGTTGCTTGATTTTGAGCGCGGTGGACGGCAGGATGCGGTGGAAAAAGCAAAAGCGGAAATTGAACTGG
>CAZWRL010000036.1:0-5787 GCA_964636345.1 uncultured Gammaproteobacteria bacterium
GTCATCATCGGCCGCCAGATTCCGGCCGGAACCGGGTTTGCGAGGGAGTAAAAAACCAAAACATCCCGACAGGTCGGGATGTTTTGGTTTTGACGGTTGTTTATATTTTCGCTACTCTATCATCATGTCCGGTCACTCAAAATGGGCGACAATTAAACGCGCGAAGGGTGCTACGGATGTTAAACGCGGTCAGCAATTTACCAAGCTGGCGCGCGGCATTGCGATTGCGGCGCGCGAGGGTGGCGGGGACGCCATCACCAATTTTAAGTTGCGTCTCTCCATAGACAAAGCGCGCTCTTTTAACATGCCAAAAGACAACATTGATCGCGCGATTGCACACGGCACCGGTAAAGACAAGGCAGTGGCGATTATTGAAGAAGGGCTTTACGAGGGATTCGGGCCGGGTAAGGTTGGCGTGTTGGTTGTGGTGGCAACGGATAATAAAAATCGCACGGCAGGCGACATAAAACAGATTTTTTCAAAAAATAATGGCGCGATTGCGGGGCCGGGGAGCGTCAAATGGCAATTTGAGCAGAAAGGCGTTATTTGCATTTCCGGCGCGCTCTCGGACGAGCAGGAACTCGCGCTTATTGACGCTGGCGCTGACGATTTTCGCAAAGAAGAAGAAGGAACGACGGTGTACACCGCGGTGCAGAATTTTCGCGCCGTGAATGATGCCATCGTGAAACTTGGTTTTACACCGGTGGATTCCGGACTTGAATGGATTCCCAAGGATACCGTTGCGATTGATGCTGTCACTCGCGCGCAACTTGAGCGTTTATTTGAGGCGTTGGGTGAACACGACGACGTGCAGGATTTTTATTCTAATGAGGTATGACGCGTATCCTCGGTATTGATCCGGGATTTGGACGGTTGGGGTATGGTATTGTTGAAGGAGAAGGGCGAAACGAAAAAGCTGTTACGTTTGGATGTGTTGAAACCGACAAGAATTTGCCGCGCCAAGAGCGTCTCCGGCAGATTTTTGTTGCGGTAAATGGTCTGATTGACACCTGGGCGCCGACGCACCTCGCCATAGAAGAACTTTTTTTTAATCAGAATGTTAATACGGCACTTGGTGTTGGTGAGGCGCGCGGAGTGGTGCTGCTTGCGGCGGCGGAGCGCGGTTTGACCACATCAGAACACCAGCCGCTGTCCGTAAAGCTCACGATTACTGGTGACGGTCGCGCGGATAAACGGCAAATACAAAAAATGATCCAGTTGCTTCTTGCGCTGGATCAACCACCAACACCTGATGATGCCGCCGATGCGCTGGCAATCGCGCTGACGGCCGCGCGGCATCTTTGGCAGACATCACGCCTTTGATACGTTATACAGTTTTACGCCGGAAATAGAGCAGACCGGCGGCAATCGTGATTACGAGAATCAAGAGTTGTGACGTGACACAGAGAATACAAATGGTGCGGAGTGTAAACAATTCAATCCACGTGAGATAGAGAGAAAACACAAAGCCAAGAATTGATACGGCAAAGAGCCATTTTGTTTTTGCGCGTCCTAGCGCCAAGAGCAGGATCAATGCGTACCCGTAGAGACCAATCAGTGCGACGGGGATACCGCCAATCTCCGCATAAATACTCTTGTTGACCGTGGTGCAACTCAAGGTTGCGGTGATATCACAAAAGGTGTCCGTTGCGTCGCCGTAGTGAGAGTAGGTGGAATATGCGGAGATAAGCATGCCAAGCGCCGATGCGACCAGAATAACCGATTTGATTTTCGTAGTCATAATTTACTGAAGCGGACACCCTGATTCTTCTGCAAGTCTTTGGAGTGTCTGCGGGCCCTCAAGCCGCGTGCCGTCAGGAAATACCCATGTGGGGTATCCCTTGATATTTGCCTGATCACATTCAAGCGTTTGTCCGCCTTTCGCGCCGCCCGGCAGGCCGCATTCAATATAGGTAATTTTTCTAAATGAGTTGCCGAAATCCTTCTTTTGTTTTTGGCAATGCGGGCACCAATACGCCCCGTATTCTTTCACGCCTTTGTCCGTGAGACATTGCGCCAATACATCGTACTCTCCCGGCTTCGTTTTTTGCCACATGATGAGTCCAACAAACGCGATGATGATAATGAGTACGCCAATCCAGAGAGTTTTATCTTTCATAGGTGCGTATATTGTAACACAGCGCGGCAAGGAGCCAAAATTGTGCGGCTAAGTCGTTTTTGAAATAAGGAACATCAACGAGGCCGTGGATGAGGATGGTGATGAAGGCGGCAAGTAGAGCCGGTGCGCCGTGCGCGGTTTTGAACAGCCAATAAAAAATGAGAACGAACGCGAGTACGCCGAGCGCGCCGAGTTCTATCCAGAAATTTAAGATGATGTTATGTGGATATTCAAAAATTTCAATCCATTTATCAATGCGGTAGCGATGTATCACTTCTTTGTAACTTGCAAGTCCGGTGCCGAGGATGGGGTGTTCAGAGAGGAGTTCCACGGATTCGGCCCACATATCGCGGCGGATGCGGCCGGAGTAGTCCTGCAGGAGAAGTTCTTGTTTTATGGAAGAAAGGCGCGGGACCGTGAGGATGAGAATGGCGCCGAGCGTGGTGAGTGCTATTGTGGCAATACGTGTTTTTTTATAGAGTACGCCTAGGAGCGCGAGTGCGGCCACAATTCCCACAAGCGCGCCAGTTGATTGAGCGAAGACGATGGCGAGGAGGGAGAGTGCGGTGACGAGGAGGTAGTAACAAATTTTTAATAGGTCATTTCGACCAAGGCCGGCAAGGCCGGCCGCGTGGAGAAATCTCGTGGCATGAGATTCCTCGACTCGTCCCGATACATCAGGATTCGCTCGGAATGACAGCCAAAAGAAGAGGGGAATCATCGGTGCCAAAAACAAACCGACCGCATTCGGAAAACCCCAAATGGATGTGACGCGGCGCGTTTCCTCCGCGGCCCAGTACGGATTGGGAATGCCAAAGCCCGTGAATTTTTGGTAGATTGCGAACACTGATGTCGCGAGCGCGGTGAGCGAGAGCGCGAAAATTATTTTTGGCACGTCTTCTTTGCGGAAGGTGGTGATGAAAACGACGAAGAGCGCGATTGGTTCAATGATATACGCCTTCCACAGTCCGGCTGCGGCGCGGAGGTCTGGCGCGATAAACATTGCGATGGTGCCGGCGACGAGGAGAAGCATGATGCCGAGGGAGATGGGCCAGTGAACAAGCGCTGTTTTAGTGAAGTGAGATCCCCCGACTCGCTTCGCTCGCTCGGGATGACAGAAGAGCCATAGAACAAAAATCACCCACACCATTATTTCAAGCACGGTTGTTGGCAGCGGGCCAATGTTGAATCGGAGAAGATACAGTGGCAAACAGGCCACAAGAAGAAACAGTGCGCCGCGCAACATTCGTTCAAGCTTGGGAGTGTTAGACATCATGACGGTAGACCAATCGTTTTACCGTCTCCCATGGTACACCGCGAAGCGCGATAATCGCAAGGCCGTAGACAAGCGCGCCGAGCGCTATCAAAATGAGGACATGGAGTTCGCGGAGCGGCCAAAGTACCAGCACCATGAGGAGCGATGCGAGCGTTGCTTTGAGGAGTGGCGCGAACACGACGCGCGCCTCTGTCACATGCCGCACATATCCCCACAGGAGCGCGCCGGCGAGCACCTCGGAAAATACGGTCATCCATGCGGCGCCCAACACACCGGCACGCGGGATGAAGATGAGATAGCCGACGAGGGTGAGCAGTGCCGTAACCATGTAAATCCAAATCGTCTTTTTCTGATGATTGATTGCCACAATCGTATGGCCAAACAGTGCGCCCAGAAATCCGCCCATGAGCGCAATCAACAGAATTTGCACAATTGCCCCGGAGGCGACGAACTCGTCACCGGCAATGAGTCGCATGATCGGTGTGGCAAGGAGGATTCCGCCGAACAACATCGGCATTGCCACGAGTGCGAGTACGGTGAAACCGCGATTAATAATATGTTTGAAGTGTTCGTGGTTTTTTTCCTGCCATGCAGTGGCAAGCAACGGCAAGAGCAGCCCCATGAAGATAATGGGAACCGCGGTTGTTACATCCATGATGCGGTACGCGGCGCCGTAGAGCCCCACTTCACTTTGGGTGCGCGTGAGTGAGAGGATGAGAATATCAGCGCGGAGATAGATGAGATTGAAGGCAATGGAAATGGCAATGGGCCAGCATTTGGTAAAAATGTCGCGCCACACATCGCGGTCAAACGCAAATCCAAGCGGCACCAGTCGGTGCGCCCGCAAGGCGAGCGCCGCGGTCTGCACGATACCAGCCGTGACGGTTGCTATCATGATGGCAAGAAATCCGTGATCTCCGCGCATCACCACGATAACACTGATCAGGAGCGCGACGCGCTGCATGGTCTCGCCTATGCCAACCCACACCGCCAGTAAGTGTTTTTGAAAGATGCCGGTAAGGATTTGATTTACGGCGATGAGAAAGAATGAGAGAGACGCAATCTGTACCGCCAGTTTTATTTCTATGTTGTAGGGAAAGAGCCAAATGGCGGCGCCAGCAACAATATAGGCAATGAATGCGGTGGTGATGCGGAACGCAAGCAGGTTGTGTATGGTGCGGCGTTCTTCTTCCGGGCGGGCGCCGCCGAGCATTTGTCCGGTTACGAGCACGAGACCAAAATCAATCATGATGCCGACAATCTGGAGGAACCCGATGGCCGTGGTGTACCACCCAAACTGCTCCTGTCCGAGATACCGCGTCATGATGCCGATGGTAACGATTCCAATGAGCGTAGCAACGATTTTGCAGATTAAATGGGCGAGCGTATTGTGCGCGACGCGAGTGACGGTCATGATTTAGAGATCAAGTATTTTTTTCACCTGTATCATAGCCCCATGATAGCGATGCGTCAAATAGATTGAAATTGAGCTAAAAATAGCGCCGGCTATTGACAAAATTGCTAGCATCTGCTATATTCATATCAAATTTGGTGAGCCTGTGGTCTGGCCAAATGGTTTGGCTGGATGAGGGGCGAACCTGAGGAGGGTGCAATGTCCAAGCGAAGTGAGAAGGAGAGGATTCAGCTCGTGGATGGAGCCGGTTTTGCGGCCGCGCTCTGGATCGCCTTTGCGGCGGCTGTTCGCGAGGCCGGTGGGTTCGGCGAGGACATCCACCGTCTTGGAACCGAGGAGGGTAAGGAGACGCTCCGCAAGATGGCCCGCGTGGCGGTCCTGCGGGGCGAGTGCGAGATCGTCGCGTTCGAGAGGCCGTCCGCCGCGACCACTCCGGTGGTTTCTCCACCTTCCACTTATCCCGTCACGGTAGACTACTCCTCGTCTCTGGAAGAGATGATCGCCGCGGGTCGGTACCACACGCGAAACAACGACATTGCCGCCGAGCACTTTCCCCCGGTTCAGGGTACCGAGAAGGTGGACGTGGAACTCCACCTCATCCACCTCGGCCATGACGCGAGCACCGATACGGTGCTCAGCACCGATACGGTGCTCGCGGAACTGGATCGTCGCGGCCTCCGTCCGGCCACCCTGCCGGAACTCCTCGCACTCGGGGTCAAGTACCCCAACCTGCAGAAGGAGTACCCGGTCGTGGCGCTCGGTAGTGTCTGGCGTGCTCTGTATGGCCGCCGGCATGTCGCGTACCTCGGCTCCTGGAACGTCGAGCGCTTCCTCTCCCTGTGCTGGCTCGGCCACGGCTGGCGCAGCTTCTACCGGTTTGCGGCAGTCAGCAAGTAACGGTACTTGGGTCCTCGGAATGTGGTCTTTGGCCACGGTCCTTGGATCCTTGGCCCCACACCAACAGCAGTTGGTGTGGGG
>CAZWRL010000037.1:0-5592 GCA_964636345.1 uncultured Gammaproteobacteria bacterium
CTCGCAGAAAAGATGGAAAGACGTTCTGGCTGTGACGAAAGATCCAGTTGTGTCCTCGGATATTGTCGGCCAACCCTATGGGGCAATTGTAGATTTGGCCATGACCAGAGTGGTTGACGGCGACCTCGTCAAGGTGCTATCGTGGTACGACAACGAATGGGGGTACGTTGCAACATTAGTGAAGCATGTTTTAGCCGCGGCAAGATCACTATAGCTCGAATAATTGATTTTTCTTTGTATGCTAACTTTTCCAATTTTTGCCTCGCTGTTATCAATTGGATATGCCGCGTTTTTAACGTGGCAGATTTTGAAATTGCCAAAAGGAGATCCCACAATGCAGAAAATCGCCTTGGCAATTCAAGAAGGCGCTTCTGCGTATTTGAAGCGTCAGTATCGCACCATTGCCATTGTCGCGGTCCCTGTTTTCGTAGCGCTTTGGCTGCTATTTCAAGGTAACCCATGGATTGCAGTGGGTTTTTTGATTGGAGCAGTGGCCTCCGCGTTAGCCGGTTTTCTTGGAATGATGGTGGCAGTGCGCGCGAACGTAAGAGTCACGGAAGCCGCGAAAGGCGGGCTCGCAAAAGCGTTTTCAGTCGCGTATCGCGGAGGAGCGGTTACGGGATTTTTTGTGGTGGGCTTGGCATTGCTTGCGGTTTCCGTATTCTATGCCTTGACTCAAGAAATCACTGCCCTTATTGGACTTAGTTTCGGAGGATCTTTAATCTCTGTGTTTGCCCGTCTGGGAGGGGGCATTTTTACCAAAGCAGCAGATGTGGGAGCTGATATCGTAGGGAAGGTTGAGGCAGGAATTCCGGAGGACGATGTTCGTAATCCAGCGGTTATCGCAGACAATGTGGGCGACAACGTGGGAGACGACGCCGGTATGGCTGCCGACCTTTTTGAGACTTACGCAGTGACGATGGTGGCAGCAATGTTTTTGGGGTCTCTCCTTTTCCCTGGCGTTGCTGCTGCGATGCCCACGTTGCCTTCTCCCGTAATTCACATCCCGCTTTTGCTTGGGAGCGTTGCCGTAGTTGCTTCCATAGTGGGTAGCTTTGCGGTACGGCTTTCTGGGAAAGGGATCATGAGAGCCTTATATCAGGGACTTATTACAAGTTCGGTTCTTTCTCTTGTTGGTTTTTACTACATAATAAACAAGGAACTTGGGGAGATGCAGTGGTTCGGCGCGGCGGTAATTGGCGTTGTGGTAACCTTATGTATGGTAGCCATTACCGAATATTACACATCGAAAAAGTTCAGGCCAGTAAAATCAATTGCCGAAGCTTCAAAAACGGGATCGGGGACCAATGTCATTATTGGCCTTGCCATGGGTTTGGAGTCAACATTCGCGCCGATTCTTGTCATTGTTGTGGGCGCGCTTCTTGCGTACGCATTCGCGGGCATCTATGGTGTCGCGTTAGCCGCGGTGGCGATGTTGTCGTTGGCTGGAATTGTCATTGCGATTGACGCGTTTGGACCCATCACTGATAATGCCGGTGGAATCGCGGAGATGGCAGGGCTTCCCAAAGAAGTCCGTGATGTCACGGATCCTCTCGACGCGGTCGGCAATACCACGAAAGCGGTTACCAAAGCGTATGCCATAGCTTCCGCTGGTTTGGCCGCGCTTGTGCTTTTTGTTTCTTATACCCACGAACTTGTGAACGTGTCCGGACGAGCATTTGTTTTTGAACTCGCGGATCCAAATGTTTTGGCAGGCCTTCTCTTGGGCGCCAGCCTCCCGTATTTGTTTGGATCAATTGCCATGCGCGCGGTAGGGAAGTCTGCCGGAGCAGTGGTTGAGGAGGTGCGTCGGCAATTTCGAGAAATCAAAGGTATTATGGAAGGAACCGGAAAACCAGATTATGGCGCGGCAGTGGATATTGTGACAAAAGCAGCGATCAAAGAAATGATTTTGCCTACGGCAATTGTGGTGGCCTCACCCATTGCAGTCGGATGGCTGTTGGGGCCAGAAGCTCTCGGAGGATTTTTAATGGGCACGATCATTACCGGCCTGTTCGTCGCAATCTCTATGACTTCTGGCGGCGCCGCTTGGGACAACGCCAAGAAATACATCGAAGAAGGGCATCTTGGCGGCAAAGGCTCTGATGCCCACAAAGCCGCGGTCACCGGCGACACCGTAGGCGACCCCTACAAAGATACCGCGGGCCCTGCCATCAACCCTGTCATCAAAGTAGTCAACATCATTGCCATTCTCATTGCCCGCTTTTTAGTGTAAACAAGGCTTCTTGCATTTGATAACATCACTCTATGCAACGGCGAGAAAACAACTACGCTTTTATAGACAGCCAAAATCTCTACAAAGGCATCCGCGATCTTGGCTGGCAACTCGACTTCAAGAGATTTCGTGTGTATCTCACACACAAATATCATGTGGGTAAGGCCTTTCTTTTCATCGGCTATCTTCCGCAGAACACAAACTTGTATCGCGCGTTACAGGATTACAGCTACACCCTTATTTTTAAACCCACCATTCCTGATAAGGACGGAAAAACAAAAGGGAATGTTGACGCCGAACTTGTGCTCCACTCCATGATTGAGTACCCGAACTATGACAAGGCCGTTATTGTGACGAGTGATGGCGATTTCGGGTGTTTGGCAGAGTATCTATACGGGAAGGAAAAGTTAAAGACTGTGATCAGCCCGCACTACAAGACATGCTCGATTCTCCTCAAAAAAGCGGCTAAGGAAAAAATTGTTTTTATTGATAACCTCAAACAAAAACTCGCGTACACAAAAAGAAAAGGCACCGCGTAAGGACGTACCCGATACGAAGTGCCTTTTCGTGTGTATCTGCTTATAGTATAGCAAACCAGTTCTCCTTGTCAATAGCAATATGGTATAATAGGATATGCTTCAAGACTTCAAGACTGAAATAAAAACGCTTCTCATCGTGGCATTCATCGCCGTCGTCATTTCCGTCGCCGGAATTTTGCTGTTGCGAAACGATGTGCGAAACCAGGTTTCGCCGACGCCAAGTCCTGTGCCAAATGACCAATCAGTTCTCGACACATCGAATTGGCAAACCTACCGCAACGATAAGTTTGAGTTTGAATTTCGGTATCCCCATGATTGGGTGGGTCCCTTTATTGAGGGTCCGGGGTCCTCTGTAGTTTCAAGTTCTGAAGAACCGAGAGTAACTGTTCAGATAGTAACAGAGAGTGGTAACCTTGGCTTGTTTGAAACTTTGGAGAATGCAGAAGTGGGAGAGGTTGTAGAAGCTAATCTTATCTTTTACAGCAAAATTGCTAATGACTCTATTGGAGGATATCCAGCAGTAAGGTACACAGCTGATTATAGGAATGTTCCTGCTCAAAGACTTCCTACGGGAGAAGAGGTTTTAATAAAGAAGGATAATCAGATATTTGAGTTGAGAATGTGGGGATCTTCATTTGAAGCGGTCCGAAATAACAAAAATACTTTCCATCAAATTCTCTCCACGTTTCGGTTTGTAGAAGTTGAAACTAACTTAAAACCGGCTGAAGCGCAGACTCCTGCGGCAGGTGCCTGTGCGGGACCTGATTTGAGCGATCTCGCAGAAATTGTCTTGGTACGCACGCCAGATAATGTTCCAGTGCCTCGCTGTTTACTCGTAAGCGGGGATCAGAGATTGCAGATAAAGAATGCTACTGACGAAGCAATCACCGTTACACTTGGTAGAATTCAGATGACAATTGAACCTGGGAAAACGCAGGCAGATAGCCATACTTTTGATTCTTATCTCGCTTCTGGAGTACATAGTATTTCAAGTTCTCCTGCGGTTCTTGCGCCAGAAATTTGGCTACAATAAGTTTTGTTCACTTTTTGCGCGATCGCGCGAAAAGTGGACGAGGAGGTAGGGAGCTATTGACTTTGACACTCTTTTTCCTACAATGAAACTATGGAAAGAAACCCTGCTCTCAAAACCATGAGGAAGACATCGACAGAATTTGATTTTTTCGTGCATACCCCACTGACAAAGTATAAGGGTAAATATGTGGCTCTCGTGGGGAAGAAGGTGGTTGCTTTTGGGGTTTCTGCCAAAGATGTGTGGGAGAAAGCAAGGAAAAAGCATCCGCAGAAACTCCCTACAATTGCGAAAATCCCCAAAGAAGAGGTTGTTTCAGGCCCGCATCGGATGGGCACTGACCGAAGATATTCCAATGCTGTTGGGTAGAGAAGATATCTTTCCGCTTTTTGATATTGTTTTCGCAAAAAACCGAAAAACGATTTTCCGAAGATAGTTGCTGTCGTTAGGAGGACGAAGTCGCTAGGAGCTTGCAAAATTTTTGGTGTAACAAGAGTAACGCAAAGAAAAAATCCATGTTTGATCGTGAATCAATGCCGCAAGAGGAGGCAGGGGATGAGGAGGAAGAGACGATGCCAGAGCGAAAGGAGTATATTACGAAGCAAGAGTTTGATTTGCAATTTCGGCAGTCAGAGAAAATTGATCTTGAGGGTGAAGAAATTGAGGTTGCGAGCATTGTTCCTGAAAATCCGGTGGAAAATGAGTGGGTCGTCATAGTGGGCGGTTGGGCCACAAGAAAGACTGCCTATGAAGATGAAATGTACGCGCTTGCGAGATCCGGGCGCAAAGTTTTATTTTTGAATCCGGACCATGGAGTGGCTTCCGATGAAGATGACGCGGAGTATTTTAAAGATCGTTCCGTCGCACGTACAATTGCAATGAAGGCAGCCGCCGTGCGAGCGGTGCTGGAAGAGAGGGGGATTACTAATGCAGACATTGTGGGGCATTCTCAAGGCGCTCAAATCGCGGTAGCGATGGGAGCGCGCCACCCGGAATTAGTGAGGCGTATTGTTCTTGATAATCCCGCTGGGATGATCGGTAAAGATACCCGGAGTAAGCTTAGCTTGCGCGGGGCAGCGCAAGTGATTGAAGAGGGGGCGCGAACGCCCGCTCGCGTGAAAAAAGCCCGCAGTTTAGAAAAGGAAGGAATGATACAAAAAGGAAGCTGGAAACCAGGACGGGCGTATCTGCGTGAACGGGTGGCGCAGGCAAAGCTGATGGCCGAGAAACCAATATTCCGTAATGTAACGGAGACGGCGGGAATTGCTGCTACCGATGTAACCCCTCTTCTGCGAGATATAAAAGAGCGAAACAAGGAGAGCGATAGACCAATAGAGGTGATACTATTAAATGCGTACAGCGATCGCATAATTCCTGAAAAGCGCATAAAAGAGACGTTAGGATACGAGGAACCCGCGTACGACCGAGAGACTCAAACATATCAAAAGCCAGCGGAAGCGCATGAAAAGCCTTTTGAACTTGTTGATCGATGGGCAATGTATTCTCCGAAAGGAGCGTCGCACAATGCGCCGTATCTTGAACTGCCGGGAACTCTCGCGCACATTCTTGGCGCCGGCGCGTCAAAAGCTGATAATCAAGAAAAGGAACCAGAGTAGGTAGTTATGAGTATTGAGCGCGGCTCTGAACACATGAATAGTTATGTAGGTATTGAGGTGATGTGATACAATAGAGTAATGAGAAAAGATCTCAAATACTATTACGCCAAAGCGAGGATGGAGGGGTGGGCGATGGGGCAATTTAATTGGTCGAGCGCGGAGATGCTCAAA
>CAZWRL010000038.1:0-5071 GCA_964636345.1 uncultured Gammaproteobacteria bacterium
GCCGAGGAGTCCAAACGCGCCAATGCCGCCCAACAATGAAAGAAATATGATGAGCGAATGAATGCGTAGGTGCTTTTGAAGCAGGATGGGTTTTAAGAGGTTATCAATAAGCGCGGCCAAGAGGTACGTAATAATGGCAAATGTGATACCAATGCCCCAACTCACGGTAAAACCAAGATATGCCATCGCAGGCAGGATGATGAGTAGTGGCCCTACCGCCGGAATGAGCGCCAAAAGCGCGGTTGCAAGCCCAATGAGGAGTCCGTTTGAGAGTCCAAAGATCGGGAACGCAACGCCCAGCACCATGCCCTGCAGTACCGCAATGGTGAGGTTCCCAAAGACAATGGCGTCTACCACCTCTTTGAACCGCGTGGTAAGCCGATCAACCAAGTGATCCGCAATGTACGGACTGTTCCGTAAATAGAGGATCAGTTTTTCGCCATCGCGCAGGAAGAAAAAGAGCGAGATCAGGAAAATGACGAGGCCAACCACGAAATGCGCCACACCGGCGGCGAGCGTTCCAGCGCCCTGCAGTAACTTGGTGCCAATTTGTTTCACCGCGGTTCCCACGGCCTGCAGAATTTTTTCAAGATCAATGGACGCCGTGAATTCCGAGGCCTGAATTTTTTCTTTGAGCGCGAGCAGGTCCTCACGCGTATTGATGTCTTGCAGATTTTCTTCCGTCACATACTGTCGCGCCCAGAGCACGACATCAACAACTTCTTTGGTGACCAGTCCAATGAAAACCGAGAGTGGCACGCCAATAATAATTACGATGCCTATGGTTGCGATGAATGCAGAAAGGGTGCTTTTGTTTTTAAGTTTTACATTGAGCCAGCGATACACTGGATATCCCAGAACTGCTACGACCGCCGCGAGTACGAGCGGCGTGAGGTATGGCCAGAGAATAAAAACAAAGAGAGCGCCGGCGGCTACGAGGAGGATATTGAGCGCGATGTGTTTGTGCATATACTTTTGTCATCCTGAACTTGTTTCAGGATCTAACCCCGAAATAAATTCAGGACAATTTTTGGAGATGCTGAAATAAATTCAGCATGACTTATAGTAATTTTTGTAAATTAAGAAATGCTGCCCTCGGATCATCCGCGCCAAAAATTGCCGAGGCAACGCAGAGCACGTCCACGCCCGTTGCCTTGAGCGCCGGGATGGTTCCCGCGTTTACTCCACCGTCTACCGCAACCAGGATATTGGGATGCGCTGCCTTGAATGCGCGAATTTTTTTTAACGCCGCCGGCTGAAATGACTGGCCACTTTGGCCGGGGTTCACCCCAAGAAATAACGCGGTGTTTATTTTTTCTACAAATGGTTCCAGGGTGGCCACGCCCGTTTCCGGATTCACAGCAAGTCCGGTCTCCCACCCGTAGAATGCGATACTCCCCAAAAGATCGTGCGCGTCATTCTCCCGTCCACTAAATGGTTCAACATGAAATATGGCGCGCGTTACATTTTTGATAGGACTCCAGAGTGTCAGATATTTTTCAACGTCGGCAACCATGAGATGCAACTCATAGTGAAGCGGCGTTTGGAGTTTTTTAATCACCTCGGGGTCAGCCCATGACGAAAATGGGACGCAGGTGTTATCTAGCACGTCAATTTGCACTGTATCCGTAAATGATTCCGCGGCGCGCAGGCGCGTTTCAAATTCTTCTTGCGTTTGGGCGAGGATTGCTGGGATGATGTTCATACCATATTCTCCCCCTCTATCTTTTTAATTTTCTCCAATCGTCGTACATGTCGCTCTCCGCCGGAAAACGGCACTTCAAGCCATTTTCGGATAATGGCTTTTGCGTAATCTTCAGTTAAAAGACGGCCGGCGAGGCAGAGCACGTTGGTATCCTCATCATTTTTCATAAACTCCGCGGCCTGTAGATTGAACCCAATGCCCGCGCGGATACCCTTATATTTATTTAATGTAATGCAAATGCCAACGGCTGATCCGCAGAGCGCAATGCCCGGGTATCCGGTTTCTAACACGCGCTTGGCAAGCGCGGCGCCAAAATCCGGATAATCATCGTTCTCATCAAGCGCTAACGCACCCAGATCTTCCACCTCGTACGCCAATTCATTTTGCAGCATTTCTTTGATCTGCTCTTTCATCTTAAAACCGGCGTGATCGGTTGCCAGGATAATGTTTTTTGGTTCGGCTGTTTCTTCCATAGAATGAGATTAGTATATCAGCAAAACACGACTAGACAAAGCGGGTATTTTTAGATATGCTCAAGTATTGTATGGACATTCCCAAGAAAGAACAAGAGATGCTTGCCTACTGGGATCAGATTAGCGCATTTCAAAAAAGTGTGGAAGGGCGGCCGAGAGATCGCCGTTTTGTGTTTTATGATGGGCCGCCATTTGCTACGGGCATGCCGCATTACGGCCATATTGTGCCCGGCACCATGAAAGATGTAATGCCGCGGTATAAAACCATGCGCGGGTATCGCGTAGAACGACGCTTCGGCTGGGATTGTCACGGTTTGCCGGTTGAAAACTTAATTGAAAAAGAACTCGGCATCAAAGATCGCAAGGCGATAGAACAATTTGGCGTGGCGAAATTTAATGAAGCGTGTCGCGCTTCGGTCACGCGCTACGTGGATGAGTGGAAAAATATTATCCGCCGCACCGGCCGGTGGGTAGACATGAATAACGCGTACTTCACCATGGACCGCGCGTACATGGAGTCAATCTGGTGGGTGTTTGGCGAACTCTATAAAAAGGACTTGTTGTATGAGGGCCGAAAACCCATGCATATTTGTCCGCGCTGTGAGACGCCGCTTTCTAATTTTGAGGTGGCGCTTGGCTATAAAGATATTACCGATCCGGCCATTACCGTGCGTTTTCGGTTGAAAGATCTACCTGAATCGCTTGCGCTTCTGGCCAACAAACCCGTGTATCTTTTGGCATGGACCACCACGCCGTGGACTTTGCCGGGCAATATGTTTTTGGCCGCGCATCCGGCGCATGACTATGTCGCGGTTGACGCGGGGCATGAGGTGGTGATTGTGGCGCGCGCGCGGTTTGACGCGTATTTTGATCGGCAGGGCACGCAACGCCATCCGTATATTAAGGGAATAGAATTGGAAGGGTTGCGTTATGAGCCGCTGTTTCCGTATTTCAAAGATCGCACTGGCGCATTCCGGGTGGTTATGGCTGACTTTGTGACGCTGGAAGAAGGCACGGGCATTGTGCATATCGCGCCGGCCTTTGGTGAAGATGATCTTGCCATCGGTGAACGTGAAAAGGTAGATATCATTCAGCATGTAGGCATGGATGGAAAATTGAAAGACGAGGTGACGGATTTTAAGGGGCGGTTTGTAAAAAGCGCGAACAAAGATATTGTTGGGTGGTTACAGGAACACGGGGTGCTGTTTGAAGAAAATACGGTCACGCACAGCTATCCGCATTGTTGGCGTTGCGATACGCCGCTTTTGAATTACGCCACGTCGTCGTGGTTTGTGCGTGTTACCGCGCTCAAAGAAAAATTATTCGCGAACAATCAAAAAATTACCTGGATTCCGGAGCACATGCGTGATGGCCGTTTTGGAAAGTGGCTGGAGGGCGCGCGGGATTGGAGCATTTCGCGGAATCGTTTTTGGGGTACGCCACTTCCGGTGTGGAAAGCGCCCGATGGCGAGGTGTTGGTTATAAGTTCATGCGCCGAACTTGAGGCATTATCCGGCAAAAAAATTTATGATCTGCATAAACACGTCGTGGACGCCGTTGAAATTCAAAAAAATGGAAAAACATACACCCGTATTTCCGATGTGCTGGATTGCTGGTTTGAATCCGGCACGATGCCGTATGGGGAGGTGCACTACCCGTTTGAAAATAAAAAGGACTTTGATGAACATTTCCCCGCGGATTTTATCGCGGAAGGGCAAGATCAGACGCGCGGGTGGTTTTATACACTGCATGTTTTGGCGACCGCGCTTTTTGATCGGCCGGCCTTTACCACGGTGGTGGTGAATGGTTTGGTGATGGCGGAGGACGGAAAAAAAATGGCCAAGCGCTTGAAGAATTATCCGGAGGTTACGGAGGTGTTAGATAAATATGGCGCCGACGCGCTTCGGTTTTATCTCATGAATTCACCGGTGACGCGCGCGGAGAATTTGAATTTTTCAGAAAAGGGCGTTGATGAGGTGTATAAGAAAGTTATTTTGATTGTTGAAAATGTGGTGGCGTTTTGGGAGATGTATGCGGAAGCTTCTCGTCATCCCCGCGAAAGCGGGGATCCAGTAAATTCGTTGGATCCCGGATCGTCGCCTGCGGCGGCATCCGGGATGACAAGTGGTAATATCCTCGACCGCTGGATCACTGCCCGTCTTCACGAACTCATTCGCGATGTAACAAGCGCGTATGAAGCATACGATTTGCAAGGCGGCGCGCGGCCGGTTGTAGAATTTGCGAATGATCTTTCAACATGGTTTGTCCGCCGTTCGCGAGATCGGTTTAAAGAAGGAGGCGAGGCAAAACAGCAGGCGGTCGCAACGCTTGCATGGGTATTGCGTGAATTTTCAAAAGTAATCGCACCGCTTATGCCATTTTTGGCGGAGCGGGTATATCGGACGGTGGGCGGTGGAAAAGAATCTGTTCATCTGGATGATTGGCCAATGGTGCAAGAAAATCTCATAGATCAAAAACTTTTGGATGCCATGCAAACCACGCGCAAGATTGTGGAACTTGGACTTGCGGCGCGCATGGAAGCGGGCACGAAGGTTCGTCAGCCGCTTTCCGAGTTTCGTGTCACGGGCGCTGTGTTGGGCGAAGAATTTTTGGCGCTTATGCGCGATGAATTGAACATACAGATGGTTTCAAATGACGCGGCGCCGCTCCACGCTCCGTGGATTATGAAGCAAGAAGGAAATTTGATTGTCAGTTTAAATACCGAAATGACTGATGAACTGCGGGAGCTTGGTTTTGTGCGAGAAATGGTTCGGCAAATCAATGATGCGCGGAAACAGGTCGGGCTTTCAATTCAGGATATCGTACCTCTATATATAGATGTGCCGGAGCGCGTACGAGCAATCGTTGAAAAGCATCGCGGTACGCTTGCGCG
>CAZWRL010000039.1:0-1670 GCA_964636345.1 uncultured Gammaproteobacteria bacterium
ACACGCGTAAGATCGTCGGCAGCGTCAGATGTGTATAAGAGACAGGGGTATGCGTTTGGTTTGGTGAGTTTGAGATTGGCCGCGAGGATAGTTCCTTTGCGCAAAAATGGATTATACCCGTCCGTTTCTTCAATCTGTGCGTCAGGGTATTGCGCGTGAATTTGTTCCGTGATGTATTGCTTCATCGTAGCGGGCACCGCGACGTAAAACGAAATAATTTTTTTCTGAATCGTGATCTCAAAACTGACATGATCCGTGCGGCCTCGCAGCCACGCCCCCAAGCCGCGCTGCGCTTTCAAACCGCCAATGCTCGCAAACAGCGCTTCCGCGGCGCCGATTTTTTCTCTGATTTGATCAAGCCGTTCTTGCGCGCCCGCTTGTTGTTCCGTTGCCTGATCGCGCGGCAAAAGCACCACCAAAAGCCGGCGCATATTTGCTTTGCTGAAACGATTGCCCGCGATAAAAAAAGGACGCAGTAAAAAAAGGAGCGCACCACCCAGCGCGACCATCGCCCAAAAAAGCAAGCTCCAAAGGAGCGTTGGATTATTCACTATGATGCTTGCAACGGATGCGGCAGGATTCATAGATTATGCCCGCAGTTCCAGCAATGCTTGTGTTTTGAGCATTGCTTCGTATTCCACCCACCATGGGTTAGTTTCGGGGAGTAGTCGCAAAATGCCAGCCACGCTCTCGCGGATTTTTGCCGGTTCCAGTTTGGGCGCGGAGAGAAGGGCGCGCACCGAAGCCGCGGCGGTTTCAGCCGCGACACGGAACGCTTCTTGCTGTAATGGCTGTAATTCGCCAAAGGCATCGGCGATGTTGGCTTCAAAAATTTTATCTATTTTTTCTTGCGCGGGATCTTTGGGTATTTCAACAAGAGCGGCTCGCGCAGGGGTGGGAGGTGGCGCTTCCTGTTTGATTTCTGCAACCGGCGCGGGAGCGGGTAACGGTTCGCCCTCAACATACACTTCCTGCCCTGTGGCGGGCGCTGTTTCTGATTGCGGCGCGGCTTCAAGAACCGGCGCTTCAACCGGCGCCGTTGGTGTTTCTATATTTGTTTCAGTGGTTTGTGGTTCTGCTGGTTGCGACGATAGTTGCGACGATAGTGGCATAGTGCAGATAGTATAGCATAATTCCCGCCGCCGCGGGGATTATCTAATCTACTTTTTATTTATTACTGGTCCGGCAGGAGAGTCATCAACCTGCCAGCCAGCTTCCAGCATTTTTGCGCGTAATTGGTCTGCAAGCCGCCATTTTTTCTCCGCGCGCGCGATTTCTCGTTGTTCCAGTAATTTTTTAATTGAAGCAGGCACGCGTGTTTTTTTCTTCAAAGACGCTACGCCTTTTTTTAGATCCAAACCAAACCACGCGTCAAGCGCGAAGATCGTTTTTTGCGATATCGGAGTGGCAGATTTGAGCGCCGCCCATACGGCCGCAAGCGCCTCTGGCGCGTTTAAGTCATCTTCAAACACTTGTTTTACTTTTGCAATAAGCGTATTATCCGTTGTCATCCCGGAAGCCGCCGCGGCTATCCGGGATTCAGATCCAGAATCCAACGCGGCAACACGAGCCACGAGATTCCGATACCCCTGTTCCGCCGCCTCAAGCGCCTCCCAGCTGAACATCAGCGGCTTGCGATAGTGCGTCTGCAATAACAGATACCGATAGGC
>CAZWRL010000039.1:1770-4673 GCA_964636345.1 uncultured Gammaproteobacteria bacterium
AGCTGAACATCAGCGGCTTGCGATAGTGCGTCTGCAATAACAGATACCGATAGGCGAGCGGGCTAAGCCCGCGTTCAATCAAAAGATGGAGCGGAATAAAATTACCTTCGGATTTTCCCATGCGGCCGTTGTTAATGGTCAAAAATTCGCCATGTAGCCAATAGCGCGCGAACGGCTTGCCGGTTGCCGCCTCGGATTGCGCAATTTCATTAGTGTGATGAATAGGAATATGATCAATGCCGCCGCAGTGGATATCAAAGGTGGTTCCTAAATATTTCATGCTCATGGCTGAACATTCAATATGCCAACCCGGAAATCCAACGCCCCACGGCGATGGCCACTCCATTTGCCGTTTCTGCCCTGAGCTTGTCGAAGGATCTGTCCTGAGCGCAGCCGAAGGGCTCAATTTCCACAACGCAAAATCCGTCGCGTTCCGTTTTTCCGGATGTTTTTCAATCCGCGCGCCCTCCTGCAATCCGCGTAACCCATTTTTGCCAACCAGCGCGCCATACGCCCGGAATTTTTTGGTATCAAAATAAACGCCGTCGCTGGTGATATACGTATATCCTTTTCGTTCCAATATCCGAATGAGCGCGATCTGTTCTTTAATATAATCCGTCGCGCGGCACCACACATCCGGAAACAAAACATTCAGCGCGCGCAAATCTTTTTGAAATTCTTTGGTGTAAAATTTCGCGATATTCCACGCGGTTTTTCCCTCGCGCCGCGCGCCGGCTTCCATTTTATCTTCGCCGAGATCCGCATCATCAGTGAGATGTCCCACGTCCGTGATATTCATCACGTGTTTCACGCGATATCCGGCCCCCAGCAATGTGCGTTTTAATACATCTTCAAATACATACGTCCGCAAGTTGCCGATATGCGCGTAGTTGTACACCGTTGGGCCACAGGTATATAAGCCAACCGTTTTTTTGAGCGGTTTAAACAGTTCCTTTTTACGGGTTGTGGTGTTGAAGAGTTTCATTGGCATAAAGTTATCCCTAGTGTACCATCGCCTCTTTTTTTATGCTATACTATCCCCATGTGGTTTTCTCGTAAAAAGGAGGATGGTCGCTACATCATGGGAGTAGACCTTGGCGTGGGCGGCATTAAACTGGTTGAGTTGGAATCCAAAAATGGCCGCGCGTATTTGTCAACCTACGGATTCACGGAGGGCTTTTTGGGTATTGAAAAAAAGGCGATGAGCGAAGAGGCCGGCGGTGAACAGAAGCCGGGTCAGTTGGCCGCGGCAGTTGCCAGCAAAGAAGATCAAGCGCGAGAAGCACAGGAAATAAAACGACTTGGCGCCACGCTCAAAGTGTTGGTGGAGAAGTCCGGCGCAAAAGGAAAAGAGGCGGTGGCGAGTATTCCAATTTCCGCGGTGTTTAGCGCGGTTATTACCGTGACGAAGACCGATGATAAGGCGCAAATAGCCGGCATGGTGCAACAAGAGGCAAAAAAGTTGCTCCCGGTTGCCATTGAAGATGTGGTGCTTGATTACTCACCGTTGCCGGAAATCTTTACGGATGTGGAGGCGATGAAGAAAACGCGCATGAAACTTATGATGACCGCCGCGCCGCGCAAGGTTATTGAACGGTACTCGGCCATCTTTAAGCAGGCGGGACTGACGCTTAAAAGTTTAGAAACAGAATCATTTGCGCTGGTGCGCGCGTTGATTGGCAATGATCCGTCAGCCGTGATGCTTCTTGATATGGGCATGGCGCGCACTAATGTGTATTTAATCCGCGGCGCGGTGCCGCTCATGCATCGGAGCATCAATATCGGCGGCCGTGATTTCAGCAAAGCGTTGGTTGAAAAATTGCATGTCACGCCGGAAGAAGCGGAACAAATGAAAATTGATCTTGCCATGCGTAAAGATAAGGGTTCGCAACTTTTGGATGCGTTCAAACCCGCGGCTGACCCGATCGTGCAAGAAATTAAGTATCACATGCAGTTGTTTGAAAAACAGTTGGGTGGCTCTACCGCGCGGCCGGAAAAGATTATTTTAACCGGCGGATCGTCGCTCCTGCCAAATTTGGATACCTATTTGGAGGATTATTTTCAAATGCGCGCGTATGTGGGCGATCCGTGGGCGCGCATTGTGTATCCGGATGTGCTGAAAATGGCGCTTGATCAGATTGGCCCGCGATTTGGCATCTCTATCGGTCTTGCGCTCATGGAGGCGTTGCCGCAAAAGGAGGAGAAGCAAGAAAAGGCCGCCCAAAAATAATCCACTGGTCAATTATACAGGACTCATATATACTCCGTAGCATATGTCAGAACTTCAACCCGCCGCGCCCAGTAAGCGATTTTCGCTTTTTGAGCTATTGCTCGTCGTCGCCATTTTGGGCGTACTCTCAACGCTCGCCATTATTGCCATTGGCAACGCGCGTGAAAAGGCGCGCGACGCCGCGCGACTGGAAGACATCAAAGAAATACAAACCGCATTGGAATTGTCTTTTAATGATATCAATAAATATCCGGAAGCAAAAGAGGCGGTGGTATTAGGACAAGGAAACTACGATTGTTTAGGCGCCGCTGGTTTTGCGGCCAAGGGGTGTGAGAACGCGTATCTTGCGGATGTTCCTTCAAACCCAACACCGGGCGGTCTGCCGTATCGGTATACGTCAGATGTCGCCACGTATCGCGTGGAATTTGCATTGGAAACACAGGTAGGGGATAAGGCAGCAGGGCCGCACGTCCTGACACAAGATGGTATTAAATGACAGAAGGGCTTTGCCCTTGTGTCATCCCGGAAGCGCGCTGTGCGCTTCCGGGATTCCCAAGTTAACTATTAATTAATTTTATTCTCTATGGGTAAAAAAGCAGCTCTCGTTATTTTGGTAATTGCACTTCTTGGTTTGGGTTATTGGTGGTGGTCGCAAAAAGACGAAGGAGTGTCC
>CAZWRL010000040.1:0-4472 GCA_964636345.1 uncultured Gammaproteobacteria bacterium
ACACGCGTAAGATCGTCGGCAGCGTCAGATGTGTATAAGAGACAGCGCGTGCACCCAATCATCGTTCAACGGAAAATCCCCGCCCGTGCCAATCACAAAAACAAGCGCCCCCCACATGAACGCCAATACGAGGATTCCAACAACATCGCGTGTTTTCCGCGTCATACCGCGTGCACCCAACTTTCAAATAATTGCTTTGCTTCTGCCACGACTGAATCTTGCATGGTTTTTGCGCCCGGCGAAAGTTCAAGCGCTGGAATCGCGCCGGGATTATTCGCCGCAACGCGTCGCGCCATATCCTGCACCGAGTATTCATCGGTGGAAAGCGCCTTCTCGCGTGTTTCAGCTAATTTTTTCTGCAACGCCTTGAGCTTTGGATCGTCCGCGTGCGCCACAATATACGCCCGCAACTCCTCATCAAGCGCGCGCGCTAATCCCTGATGATACCGAATGACATTGCGCGCCGCCTCCTGTCGCGCGGGCGTCCATATGGCGGCATTGGTAAATTGCAATGCATCCGGATTCACAAGCGCGGGATCCTCTATTTTTGCTTCTTGTGCTGGCTTTACTTCTTGAACCGGCGACGTTTCCGGCGCTGGAGACGCTGCTACTGGAGTTGGATCCGTAGCCGCAACCGCATTAACATCGCGCAACACCGGCAAACCCTTAAAGCGAATCGCAATCTCCTTCTGTGCGCGTTCAAGCGCTGCTTTTACTTCGGTGACAAGCGCCCCATCGCCCTTCGCCTCAACATCAGACAAAAGCGCTTCATACGCAAGCAGCCGCTCTACCCAACGTTCCGCCTCGCTCCGAACAAATCCACGTGTTGCTTCATCAGACCCAAACTGTTTTTCAAGCTCCGCATGGAACCGCGGATCAATGCGTTCTGCAATACGGGCACTATCAACCAAAAGATGACCCAACTCAAGCATGCGCCCGCCTTCCGGATGAGGAATGAGCGTTACCTCGCCGCGAACGCCGGGTGCGGAAAATTGAACATGTTGTTCATGTTCACCAGATGCTAAAGAACCACCGTTTAATTCTTTCACTCCATCTTGCATTATAGATAGTATACCACAAAAAAGCGCCCAGAAATTTTATGGTGTTGCTGATGCATTGACAACAACGCCAAAATAGCGTATTCTGTATTCATTCAGGTCTGCCCTTCGTAGCCCAAGGGCGTAGCATGGCCCCATCGTCTATCGGCTAGGACATTGGGTTTTCATCCCAAAAAGCCGGGTTCAACTCCCGGTGGGGTCACCACATCGTAATGCGCTCGGTTGAGCGCATTTCATGTTCCGTACGATTGAAGCTCAGCGGCCAACTGCGGCAGTTTTGGGCATTCATTGCCCACCCATTGCCCAAAGTTGGGCAAGAAACCAGGAACTTCGTCAAGTACGGAAACGGCTCGCCTTCCGGCGCAGCATCCATGAGGTCTAGGTACTGCTCGCGGGTCAGGATCGAAGCGTATTCCTGGCCACGGCGACGTACGATGGCGACGACGCTCCTCCTCCCGATTCGCGATCACGTCCATCAGGATAACGAGCCCACCCAACAAGTTTATTGTCATTACTACAATCGTGGTGGAAGTACCGCAAGTCGTGCTTTAATGACATCATCTTGACAAGGAAAGACGCGCAGGCGTTGGAGGAGAAATTGAGGGAGTATCTCAAGTAACTTTATGTGTTTAGCTGTCATTATCTCCGCTCTTATTTCAGTCGTGTTGTGGAACATCCACCCTGTACTTGGTATCATTGGTGCTATCGTGACGGTGAAGTTGATTTTTGACTAAAGATTAAACGCCTGTCATGTAGAGTCAAGACGTCGCATCTTGCTTCCCCATGTTTTATAGGATATGCCGTTGGCTGTTTACAAAATTATAGTTGTGTGTTATACTCTAAATGAGAGTGTTGGCTGGTAGTTTAAGTTTCCGACGGCAGAAAGGCGCTCGCTGCGGGCTTCTCTTTGAAAAAGAGATGATCGATGAGGGAATTGCCGCCCCTCCGGAAACTTAAACTACCTGTCAAGGTTGAACTTTTTACGTGTCTTGTGTTCTCCACGATAAAACGCGTTGTAAACATCTTCAATTTCGCCGTCTGGTTGATGAATAACAAAAAGTGCCTGTTTTTGTTTAGAAAAAATCTTTATTGAAATTAAACTCCCAGGATGTTTTTTATTATAATTCGGACCAGAAAATTCATGTTGTCTTATGACATCCGGCGCCCTTAAAATCATTTTCTTAATAGCATCAGCACTGTAGTTGTCTTCTTTACGCGAATCAACGATATATTTTATTGATTTCCTGCTTATCCTCACCCTTTCATCAAGAAATATTCTTTTTTCAAAATCTTTAATAGGTTCTTTTGGTTTTGTCTTAAAAAATTCATCTACATATTTTGAAAGCTCATTAACCCCGAGCAGGGGATTACCTTTTGGGCGTTCTTCGCGTAATTTTGCCTGTCCGCGTAGAATACCTCTGCTTGGTAATTGAATTGTCGGCGTACCTTTACCAACGGTTTTAGCTGGCAATAACTTTGCTTCTTGTGCTGCAAATCCTTTTCTTAAACGCTCAAAAATTGCCGACTCAAATTCCTGTAACGCCTTCCGTGACCGCGAATCTAGTTTCGCTTTCTTTGCCTGGCGCAATGCTTCAACAACAATTCGTTCTGGGTCATTAACAAACTCATTGTAACGCTTACCAATAAATGCGCCAATCAATCTAGCAAGTGAGCCGACGCCCGAGAGACTGGCAGCATTCCCTGCGGGGTGGCTCGCCAATGGCGCTCCGTAGGCCGCTCTCAGCTGTCCCAGCGCTGGGACAGCCGGCTGCTACGGTCGCAACTCGCTTGCAGGGATGCCAACTTAGCTACTATAATAATACAGCGCTTCGAGTTAGCGATGGACACTTGGGACTCTTCGTAGATCGTGATATGCGCAGGTCATATATTTACTCGCTACTTATATTTGTCTTCGCCGTGGCGGTTACGGTCGGTTATTTTGAAATCCTAGATTACCGCAGACAGCAAGACTGCTATACTCTGCGGGAGCCGGCAGGGTACCGCTCCGACGGATTGGTCTTAGGGTACCGTATCACGTACATCAGCGAGGCATGTGGTTGGTCCAACCCGCTCAGCCACGCACTCGCCGTCACATCCAGGAGAATCCGCGGACACGTGCGGTATTGGTGGCACTTGCTCACGGGCACTAACCAGTAGAACGCGAGGTGGGCTTCGTGCTAATGTCCAGAGGCTTTCGGAAGGGTGAGACCCATGTCGACATTCACGTCGCCGCGCCTGGAGGCAACCTCAAAAGATTTTGAGGCAGTCAACAAGGCAATCTCTGAACTGATCCCTATTGAACAGGCGTACATTCGGCGTATCCCTATTGACCAACGGCGACAGTTCTTAAACTTAACTGATATTATCGGATTAACGGCTGGGGCATTTGACCCGCGAACATTGACGGTGCCGTTCGTCCAGCGTCTCATGCGGAGTGGCACGTTAGCGCGTTACCTGATGGACGCGGCGAGAAAATTAGGTGATGAACCTGTTGGTAACAAACTGACTCCCGCCTTTCGTAAACCTCGTTTACCTGTCGGTGCTGTGGCCACCCAACAAAAAGCACTGGGCGACGTACTAGACCGAGCACGCCCAAAAGGTGATCCCCTGCTCGGGGTTAATGAGCAAATGTCTTCTGTCGCAGAAATAAAATCTTGGGTAAAAGAGTTTTTTGGCATTGAGCCAAAAGTAGAAATTAGCGAACCAACAATCACGCTTATTTTTGGCGATGCACGACTGACAAGACAGCAAACAAAGCATATTGTGGAACAACGTATGGCACAAGGAAAGACGATAGAGGAAATAAACAGTATTTTTGAGAGATTACCCGAAGTTGTGAAAAATTCTACACTGGAATACCCAAATACATCCTTGAAATATCCTAACAGTTTTAGACGTGCTAGATTTTACCCAGAATTAAATAAGGGAGTAGTAGTAATTCTTGACAACAAAACAGGAGAAATCCACGACGTCATCACTGCATTTACGAATCGCATAGAGGAGTTTATGAGATTACAAAGAAAATACAAAAAATGAACCAGAGCATCTATTCCTGGGGAGACCCCACCCCTCTTGCGAGGGGAACTCCCATCGAGCACCTCTTACGAGGAGACCGCAGTGGACGGGGTAATGTTTCTGACCTTCAGGAATAGATGCTACGAGCCATTTGTTTGGATTATAGCACAAAATGGTTTTTTTGTACAGTGAAGTTAAGCACACCCACGGCGCTAATCAAACAGCAGTCTTACGGTAACAATGGCCCCGATGATCCCCAACACGGGGTGGATGTTCCATAATAAGACTGAAACGAGAGTAACGATAATAGCGGCTAAACACATAGAGTTATTTAAGATACTCCTTCAACTTCTCCTCCAACGCCTGCACGTCTTCCCTTGTCAAGATGATGTCGTTAAA
>CAZWRL010000041.1:0-3978 GCA_964636345.1 uncultured Gammaproteobacteria bacterium
CGTGGGCTCGGAGATGTGTATAAGAGACAGCTTATAATACCATAAAAAGCCAACGTGAGAGTATCACCGCCGCGCACGCAACTCGCGATGGTATCTGACGGCAAACCGATGCGCCTCATCGCGCACGGCAACCAGAATGTGTTTATACTCTGTGGCGATGCGGGCGAGTTCCGGGTTTTGTGCGTCAAAAATAAGATCGTCTTTTTTACGATCTATGCCTTTGGCGATGCCGATAACGGGTATGATGAGCCCATGCTCGTCCAGCACTTTTTGCGCGATGCCCACTTGTCCGGCGCCGCCGTCTATCAAGATGATATCAGGAAGGGGCCACGCGTTGCCAAACCGCCGTCGCAAAACTTCCCGCATCATCGCATAGTCATTAGGGCCGCGCACGGTTTTTATTTTGAATTTCCGATATTCATTTTTGCTTGACTCCCCCCGCTCAAACACCACCATACTGCCTGTTGCGCTGGTGCCAGAGATGTTTGAAATGTCATAGCCCTCAATGCGACCGTAAATATTGATAGTGTCACTCTCTGCCCCGCCGCGGGCCGAAGCAATCTCGTTGTCATTCCTCTTCAACATCGCCACATCATTAATGTGCTGCAGGTTCCATAGTTGATTCCGTGTGCGCGCCGCATCTTCAAACTGCTCGCGCTTGGCGTATTGTTTCATATCACGCTCTAATTTTTTGACCAGCTCTTTTTTCTTGCCGCGGAAAAATAATATAATGTGGCTAATTATTTTTTTATACTCGCGCGGCGTGATCGCGCCTATGCATACACCCGGACAGCGGCCCAGGTGATAATTAAAACACGCGCGTTTTTGTCCGGGCACGCAGGTGCTGTACGGAAAAATTTTTCGCACAATATCAAGGGCGGCGCGGACGGACGAGGCAGAAAGGAATGGACCGAAGATTATTTTGTACGCTCGCTTATCTTCACGCTCCAATTCCAGTCCGCGCTTCAAGAGCACCCGTGGATAATCATCTTTCGTGATACACACATATATCCAACTTTTGTCGTCTTTCAAATCTATGTTATAGAGCGGTAGATGTTTTTTTATGAGCGTCGCTTCCAAAAAAAGCGCTTCAAGCACGGAACCGGTAACCTCGTAATCAATTTCCGCAACCTCGCTTACCATTTTTTCTGTTTTGCGATCATGCGCGCCGTTCCAATAAGAAGAAACGCGCGCGGCAAGTGACGTTGCTTTTCCAATATACAAAATCTCCCCTGCCACGTTTTTCATTTTGTATACGCCGGGTTTGGCTGGGAGTACATTGTTTTTTATTTTTATTCCCTTTTTTATCATTTCAAATACAGCTTTAAATACTTCCCGGTCAAACTGCCACCGGTACGCGCAACTTCCTCCGGCGTGCCGGTTGCCACCACCTGACCGCCACGGTTACCGCCTTTTGGCCCCATATCTATAATATAATCCGCGGTTTTTATCACGTCCAAGTTGTGCTCAATGACTATAACCGTGTGGCCGCGATCCACCAGCTCATGGAGCACTTCAAGCAACTGCCGCACATCTTCAAAATGCAAACCCGTGGTTGGTTCATCCAGCAAATAAAACGTGCGTTCTTGTACGCGCTTGCCCAGTTCATTGGAAAGTTTAATGCGCTGTGCCTCGCCGCCAGATAATGTGGTGGCAGATTGCCCCAGCTCCATATACCCCAGTCCCACGCGGTTCATCACCTTGAGTTTATCCTCAATGTGCGGAATGTCTTTAAAAAATTCGCTCGCTTCTTCAATAGTCATTTTCAAAACATCCGCAATATTTTTATTTTTGAAATGAACTTCCAGAGTCTCACGGTCAAAGCGGCGTCCTTTGCACACATCACAGGTAACATACACCGTGGGCAAAAAATGCATTTCAATAGCAATGTAGCCATGGCCCTCGCAATGCTCACAGCGTCCGCCGGGAACATTAAAACTGAATCGCCCCAATTTGTAATTCCGAAATCGCGCTTCTGGCGTTGCGGCAAAAATTTCACGAATATACGTAAAGATGCCCGTGTACGTTGCCGGATTTGAACGCGGTGTTCTGCCGATGGGTGATTGATCAATTAACACGGCGTGACTCAAATACTCCACGCCTTTTATTTCTTTGACGTCGCCGGGTTTTTCCATCGCGCCATTTAATTTTTTTGCCAGGTAGGTGTATACCACATCATGCGCGAGCGAACTTTTTCCGGAACCAGATACGCCGGTGATGCACACAAAACGCCGCAGAGGAATTTCCACCGTTACATTTTTCAAATTATTTTGTTTGGCGCCGATTACTTTTAACACATCGCGATTATGTTTGGCGCGCGTTTTTGGTATAGGAATTTTTTTATCACTGCGCAAATACGCCATGGTGAGTGATTTTTTGTCTTTCAAAATCTCCGGCATTTCTCCCGCGCATACAATTTCACCGCCATGCTTGCCGGCGCCCGGACCAAAATCCACCAGGTAATCAGACGCCATGATGGTATCCACATCATGCTCAACCACAATCACGGTGTTACCAATGTCGCGGAGGTTGAGAAGGGTGCTGACGAGACGCTCGTTGTCATGTTGGTGGAGGCCGATGGTGGGTTCATCAAGCACGTAGAGACCGCCCACAAGCCGCAAGCCCACTTGCGATGCAAGCCGGATACGCTGTGATTCACCACCGGAAAGTGTGCCGGCGCGGCGATCAAGCGTCAAATATTCCAACCCCACGTTTGCCATAAACTGCAGACGGTTTAAAATCTCTTTACACGCCGGTCCCGCAATTTCCTGTTTGGTTTTTGGGAGTTCCAAGTTCAAAAAAAAATCCACCGCCGCGCCAATGTCCATGGCGACAATGTCTACGATGTTTTTTTTGTCTATAAAAACAGACAGGGATTCCTTCCTAAGCCGCTTCCCCTCACACATTTTGCAAACCGCATCAGAAAAAATAGATTCCGTGCCAAGTCCATGACACTCCGGACACGCGCCATACGGACTGTTGAAAGAAAATAACCGCGGTTCAATTT
Organism: uncultured Gammaproteobacteria bacterium; assembly: GCA_964636345.1. Classification (GTDB taxonomy): domain Bacteria; phylum Patescibacteriota; class Patescibacteriia; order Magasanikbacterales; family JBBTXJ01; genus JBBTXJ01. The sequence continues at coordinate 3,008 of CAZWRL010000041.1, forward strand.
CCGGAAAACTAAAGTTGCAATGAGGACAGCTGAATTTTGCGGATAACGTACGCTCTGATTTATCCGCAAACTGGATAGTGATCACGCCGTTGCCGTAATCAAGTGCGGTTTCAATGGATTCTGCAAGCCGTGCGCGCTGGTCTTTTGAAATTTCCGCTTCGCCTGCGGAAGGGCGGAAATCAAATTCCGCAAACATATCGGTCACCAGCTCAATAGTATGTTTCTTTTTAGGATCGAGCAACACCTGGCGTGAAAGCGTCATGCGTTTTCCATCAACCCGCACATACATAAAACCGCTGTTGTAAAAATCGTACAACATTTGGTGATATTCCCCTTTTCGCCCCACCACTACCGGCGCAAAAATATTCGTTTCTATTTTTTTGTAGTCGCCCGCCCCGTACACTTTTTGTGCCTCGGAAATAAGCACATCAACAATTTCTTCAGACGTCATTTTTTCAATGGGAATATTGCACGTGGGACAATACGGTTCTCCGATGCGCGCAAACAGCACACGCAAGTAATCATAAATTTCCGTGATGGTAGCAACCGTGGAACGCGGATTTGATCCGCGCGCTTTTTGATCTATGGAAATGGCAGGCGAGAGTCCGGTGATATCATCAACATCCGGGCGTTGCATCTCACCCAAAAATTGCCGCGCATAGGCAGAGAGAGATTCCACATACCGGCGCTGACCCTCTGCAAAAATGGTATCAAAAGCAAGACTGGATTTCCCCGAGCCGGATACTCCGGTAAACACAATTATTTTATGCCGCGGCAATTCCAGATTGATGTTTTTGAGATTGTGCTCCCGCGCACCTTTGATGATGATTTTATCTTGCATATTTTTGCCAATAAAACGCAAAAAGCGCCCGAGTTGGGCATGTACCCATACTATAGCGCGACTCACACACTTTGTAAATAAAAAAGGAACCGAGGGACCAAGGGTTCTAGTTTCCTAGATTTCCCAAGGC
>CAZWRL010000042.1:0-2212 GCA_964636345.1 uncultured Gammaproteobacteria bacterium
CTTGAGGAGTAATATTTCGCTCCGGCTGCTTTTCTTCTGCCATACCTTTTTATCATAATAGAGATGATGTGGACGTACAAATGACAAATACACAGGGCTTGTCCAAACTTTTCTCGGAAATTATACTATCACATCGCTACGATCGTAATCATCTACTAGTAAGTCCGAGTAAATCAGCAATAGAAAAGGCACAGAGGAGACGTTCCTCTGTGCCGTATTGTTGTTTCCGCCTGCTGGCGGTTTACCGGAATTGCGATACCGCCTCCGGGCAAACTACTCTACACTTCTTCGAGCGGCTTTTCTGGAGGTAGAGATCCCTCGAGGTAATCCTCCAGCTTACCGGAGACGGAAAACTGACAACCTCCAGCGACCTTGACTGCATTCTCGAACGCTTGCGTCGCCTTGATCAGCCTCACGTCCAAATCTTCCATCATGGCGAGTTTCTTGCTCGCCTCTTCGAAGGAGGGGGTTGCACCAACAAGGCACTCCTCCACCAAGCAGTCCGCTTGACGGCGTAACCCGTCCTTCAGCTGTGCCAACTCGCGCAGCTTGGCTAAAACTACGCCCATCTGTACTTGTCGGTGCTGCCGGCTCCCCACGCGATGAATATCAAACCCGAAAATCCCCTGAAACTCTTTATCTACCATACTCATTCGTATTCTCCTCTAACAATGGGTTATACCGCGACACCCTCGCGGCGGGGACACAACACCTGAACGAATTGACAACGACCAAATATGATACAATTGTGGCACGGAAGATGATTGCTGTCAAGGTACTTGCAGGGACTTCCCTATTGTATACTGAAATGAATGAAAAAGGGCCATATTCTCTTACTGCTTGCGATTGTCGGACTCGGGGCGTTTTTGCGGTTCTACAATATAACCGAAATACCGCCGGGCCTGTATCCGGATGAAGCGATGAACGGCAACAACGCGCTGGAAGCGTTCTCCACCGGCCGGTTCAAGGTATTTTATCCGGAAAACAACGGACGCGAGGGGCTTTTCATCAATCTGCAGGCGCTCTCACTCTCCATTTTCGGCAATCAGCCGTGGGCGCTGCGGGTAGTAAGTGCCATATTTGGGACGCTTACCATTTTAGGAATTTATTTACTCGTAAAAGAAATGCTATTGACGTCGGACTTCAATAGCCGCCGAAGTCCTACTTCAATAGCCCTGCTTTCTGCCTTTTTCCTGGCAACTAGCTATTGGCACATCAATTTTTCGAGGATCGGATTTCGCGCGATCCTCGTCCCATTCTTCGCGACGTTTGCCCTGTATTTTCTCCTCAAAGGGTTACGCAGGGGTGCCATCCCGGACCTCGTGCTTGCGGGTGTCTTCGCCGGCCTCGGCTTCTATACCTACATCGCATTCCGGTTTATGATTTTTGTTTTTGCCGTGCCGATTATCTCGCATTTGTGGCAGTGGCGGAAAAAATCTGCAATCTATAACCCGCAACCCATAATCTCGTCATGCGCGCCCTGCGCCATAATGCTGTTTCTTTTTGCGACACTTGTGGTGATACTGCCGCTGGGCGTCTATTTCATTCAGCATCCGCAGGATTTTGTTAACCGTGCCGGTGAGATTTCGGTCTTCTCTGCCGCCTCTCCCTTCAAAGAATTCGGTAAATCCTCGCTCCAGACCATCGGCATGCTTTTTGCCCGCGGCGACTGCAACTGGCGACATAATTTCAATTGCCAGCCGCAGCTGCATCCGATCGTTGCGATCCTCTTCCTTACCGCCATAGCCGCTCTATTTATAAGATCATATACCGGAGGCCTCACCAGATACGATCTTGCAAGAATCCTGCTTTTGGTCTGGCTCGCCGCCATGGCGCTCCCGGCAGTGTTGACTCGCGAGGGCCTTCCCCACGCCCTACGCTCCATCGGCATGATCCCGCCAGTCATGGTCCTCGCGGCGCTAGGCGCGGACTGGACATGGCTTCGAGTCAACCGCTGGGTCGTGCGCGAGAAAGACCGTTGGCCACAGTACTTAACTCAATTGAATAGAGTCCAGACCGAACTTGCCATACTCTTTGTGCTGCTCTTGGCCGTGATCCCCTATGCAGCCTACCGCGCCTATTTCCTGCGCTGGGCCGAGCACCCAAAGACCTATGAAGCGTTTGACGGGCCCAGCTGGCACCTCGGACAATTCCTCGCCGCAACGCCACAGGACATTGCAAAGTACGTCATCGTAAATACCAGAGGGGTGAT
>CAZWRL010000042.1:2222-3937 GCA_964636345.1 uncultured Gammaproteobacteria bacterium
AGATGTGTATAAGAGACAGATATCATCCGTGAGGATATAGACCGGATCGCTGCGCCGGAAGGCAAAGAACTGCTGGTTGCCCTTATGGACGGCAGGGATCGCGATCTAATCAACATCCTGCAGCAAAGATTCCCGGGACTCCGGGTTCGGGCGCCGGGCGACTTTGTGGTGCTGGAGAATTTCCGATAGGACTTATAAAACCTAGGCCCTACAGGACAAGATTCTACTTATGCAAAAATCAACGCTCGCGGCTGTTCTCATTCTCGGCATAACATTCGTACTTATGGCCGCCTCGGTATGGAACGACTCGGCGACCATGGATGAGCTCGCGCACATTCCGGCCGGGTTCGGCTATGTAACCCAACTGGATTACCGTCTCAACCCCGAGCATCCGCCGCTCATCAAGGTATTATCAGCCCTTTCGGCTTGGATTTTCACGCGGCCACACTTTCCTACCGACACTTCTTACTGGCGAGACGACGTCAATGGTCAGTGGGCGCAAGGCGCAAAATTTTTATATGAATCGGGAAATGATGCGGATCGGATTATTTTCTGGTCGCGCCTGCCGCTAATTTTACTCACCATCGGATTTGGGTGGCTTCTTTTCCGGTGGACGCGGCGGCGATTCGACAGCGCCGCCGCCTTGCTGACCCTCACCCTGTTTGTTTTCTCGCCGACCGTGCTCGCCCATTCCCGCTACGTAACCACTGATCTTGGCGCGACTCTCGGATTCTTCATCGGCATCGCCGGTTTTATTTCCTTTCTTGAAAAACCGAATTGGCGCAACGCGGCCATCGCCGGCCTGGCTTTGGGGGCCGCGCTCCTCTTTAAATTTTCGACCATACTCCTCGTCCCCGTCTGCTTCATGCTCCTGGGCGCTTGGGTGCTCGCCAAGCCCTATCTCCATTTCCATGAACGGATGCTGCTGTCCGGGCGGCTCTTGGTTAAAACCTTCATCATCGGTGCAGTAGCCCTTCTCGGTATCTGGGCTGTATATGGAATTTTTGTCTGGAACTATCCGCAGGAGCGCCAACTACGCGACGCCGAGTTTCTGCTCGGATCCTACGGCTTCCGACCGGCGGTCACTCTTGACCTCGCGCTCATCAAAAACCGGCTGACCAGGCCGCTCGGCCAGTATCTGCTGGGACTCCTCATGGTCCAGCAGCGCTCGGCCGGCGGCAATACCGCCTTTTTCATGAACGAGGTGTCGGCCGCGGGCTCTCGGTCGTATTTTCCAATTCTCTATCTATTCAAAGAACCGTTGGCCGCCCATGTGCTCGCCATGATTGGGTTCATTGCCGGAATCGGGAAGATCGCACCGCGCGCCGCGGCGCGCGGTGCCGCGCGGCAGTGGATCGCGGATCACTTTACAGAATTTTCGGCTCTGGTCTTCATCGCCTTTTACTGGACGCTTTCCATAGCTTCCCCCTTGAATATAGGCATCCGCCACGTCCTGCCGACATTCCCTTTTATTTATCTTCTGATCTCGCGCCAAATTGCCGCCTGGCTAAAACTCAACCAATTTTCTCATCCGAATAGTTGGTATGAGTGGCTAAAAGGCATCTATCAGACCTATATAAAAATAATCCCGCGGTGTCTCCTAGTCGCCCTGCTGCTGCTCTGGTTCGTCGCAAGCAGCGTCAGCGTCTTTCCCTTTTTTACGTCCTATTACAACGAGCTAGCCGGAGGAGCGACCAACGGCTGGAAGATCGCAG
>CAZWRL010000043.1:0-3711 GCA_964636345.1 uncultured Gammaproteobacteria bacterium
GCTTCGTGGCCCAGAGCGCGTGGGCGACGCGCCGGGCGAAGTTGATGAAGGGGGTCTCAGTCGACACCACGGCCAGGTGCCCGACCGCGTGGGGAGGATAATAGACTCCCCGGATCGGCAGGCCGAGCCTTCTCAGCTCCGCGTAGACCTCGGCCCCTTTGAAAAAAGCGGTAACGCTCTGCCCCTCGTGAATGGGCATCCCCATGTTGGCGAAGGTCACGATGGGATCGTCGCGGCAGGTAATGGCATTCACGCGAAAGACCGGCTTGGGCGATGCCTTACCCGCCTCATAGCCCATATACTCAACGAAGGGGCCTTCCATTCTTCGCTCGTGGGGGAGGACCTCTCCTTCGAGGACGATCTCCGCCGTGGCGGGAACTTCCAGATCCACGGTCTCGCATTTCACCAGCGGCACCGGCTCGCGCTGAAGGCCGCCGGCCACCTCCGCCTCGCTCACATGGGAAGGAAGCTGGACGCAGCTCACGATCGGAATCACGGGCTGCCCGCCGATCGCCACGGCCGCGGGCATGGGCCGATTCTTCGCCTCGTATTTCTGATAGATGAGGCCGATATGCTGCTGCGCCGGGAAGAGACACCCCATCGTGTTCCGATCATGGATCATGAGACGGTACATCCCCCAATTGACCCAGGAGCTGTCCGGGTCTTTGGTGATCACCGTGTGCCAGGTGCCGATGTACCTGCCGCCGTCCGGTCCGTGGATCAGCGGAGCCGGAAACTTGAAGAGATCGACATCCTTCCCTTTCAGGATATCCTCTTTGCACGGGCCGCTTTTCACGAGCGTGGGTTTTACCGGCTTCTCCCTGCGCTTGAGATAGGCCGCCATAATCTCCTTCACCGGCGTGTCAGGAGAAAGCCCCAGGGCCAGGGCCGTGCGCGCGTAGAGCGAGTGGCCCGGCTTCCTGCTGGTGCCGAGCGAAGCGCCCAGGGCCTGGAATCCTTTGGGATAGCCCTTGACCTTTTCAAACAGGACTGCGGGACCGCCGAGATCGTAACTGCGCCGGGCGATGGCCCCCATCTCCAGGTTCCAATCGACCTCCTGCCGCACGCGCTGCAGCTCCCCGTGCTTCTCCAGCACATGAAGAAAATCCCTGAGATCCGTCATTCCCATATCTCTTCTCCCATTGCCTTTTGCTTCCTCGCTTTCTGACAGAAGATCCCGCCCTTTTCAACCCTGGGTCGTGAGGGACTGGTTCAGTAGGCAGTTGGCGGTCGGCAGTAGGCAGTTTTCTAATTTTCCACTGCTGCTGTCTGGATTCTGCAGGCTGCCTCCTGCTTTCTGCCTATTGCCTGCTGCCTTTTGCCTATTGCCAAAGCAGGCCATCTTGGTTTAAATTCCGGTTTTAACGCGAACGGGAGGGTCGTATGGCAGAACCGAGCAAATTAGCCGCAGTCCAACTCTCTGAGATAGGAGCCTACCTCGGTCCCGGGACCAAAGCGAACGGCAAGCTGCTCTTCGAGGGAACCACGACCATCGAGGGGGAGGTCGAGGGAGAAATTCTGGTCCATGGCAACGTGACCATCGGCGAGCACGCAACGATCAACGGAAAGATCGTCGGCACTTCTGTCCTCGTCCGCGGCAGGGTCACGGCCAGCATCCAGGCCGACAAGAAAATAGAGATCCAGCCGCCCGGGATCGTGATCGGCGACGTGATCACGCAGAGCCTGGTTATCGGCGACGGCGCCATCCTCGAAGGGCATTGCTCCATGAGAAAAGAAAAGGAGGGCAAGATCCTTCCCCTGATCCGGCAGGAGGCCACCGGCGCAAATTCCGAAGAGAGCTCCTCCTAAGAGACCCCTGCATCCACGAACAAGGGCACCAGCTTGCGCTCCTTCACCGCCACCAGACCGCGAGCGGTAATCCTCAGCTCCGGCAGGGTCACAAAGGTAAGAAACATCAGGGCGTAGATCGGTTTGGGAAGAGGAGAGCCCCTCTCCCTCAGGCAATGATGTATCCTGCCGAGTCCCTTGCCTATTTCCTGCCACGGCGCGAGGGAAAAAATGCCCCCTACTGGAAAGTCGATCTGCGCCAAGATCTCCCCGCGATCGACTACCGCCATGCCTCCTCCGGCCTCAATGAGGGCATTCGCGCAAAGCGCCATATCCTCATCGCTGCCGCCGGCGATCAAAAGGGTGTTCTCGTCAAGGTTCGTTGTCGTGGCGACGGCGCCCACTCGCGCCCCGAGGCCTTTGAGAAAACCAAGGGCCACTCCGCCGGCGGGCCTGTGACGCTCGAAGACAGCTACTTTTAGTAGGTCACGGCTCGGCTCGGCCTGCACAGCGCCCTTCAGCGGCGAGATGTCCATGATCCTCTCGGCGGTGATGTTCTGGCTCAGGAGTTCCATGACGCGGACCCTGGCGCGGGGCGCGGAACAGGGAATATGAAACGAGGCCGGCGATACGCCCGCCCCGAGGGATATCGAGGGGAGGCTGAGGCATCGAAGCGTCTCTTCGGGCCAGGCGATCGCGTGCCCGCGGACCAGAGACTTCCCCTGCCGGGCCACCACTTTTCCGCCGATCATGGTGGAGTGAACTCGCATCTCCTCGACATCTTCGAGAAAGACGAGATCCGCATAGCGGCCGGGGGCGATCCCCCCGATCTCCTGCTCCAGACCCGAATAGATCGCCGGATTCAGCGTCACGGCCTGAATCGCCTGCAGGGGGGACAATCCAAGCCGGATCGCGCGGCGAGCAACGAAATCCATGTGTCCATCCGCGGTGACGTCATCCGGAGCCGTGCCGTCGGTGACCAGGATGAGGCGCCGGGTATTCAAGCCTCGGGCAAGAAGCGGCTTCAATGTCCCCTCCAGGTCGCGGCGAAAAGAGCCTTCGCGCAGCATCACCCAGTAGCCCGAGCGGAGCCTCTGCAGCGCCTCCGACTCGTTGATCGGCTCGTGGCACGAGGACACCCCTGCCGCGGCGATAGCGCAGAGCTTCTGGTCTCTCGCGCCGGCGGTGTGGCCGTGGACGATCTTGCCCCGCTCGAGCGCCATCTCGATCCTCTCCAGAAGCTCCTGGTCTCCCTGAAGCAAGCGCGCCCAGGAAACGATCTCCCCCAGCCCTATGACCCGCGGATCATCCAATCCCTCGGCGACCTCGGATCGCGAAAGGGATTGCGTGCTGCAGAGCAGAGGGTCCTGAGGAGCGACCATAGAGATCACCGTGAAGACACGGAGCGGATGGGCCTCCACCTCGTCGAGGAAAAGTTTCGCGCCCTTGAAACCGAAAACGGTAGCCGGCTCATCACACGAGGCGACCAGCGCAGTGGTGCCATGCGGGAGATAGGCCTGGAGATACTCGTAGGGACGGCAGAAGTGGCCGATGTGGGTGTGGGCATCGATAAAACCGGGGGCGATAGCGCAATGGCCTGCGTCCAGAATCTCGGTTTTCTCCCCGCGCGCGTGCGCGCCGCTCGGCCCGACATAGCAGATCCTGCCGTCGAGAACCGCGATCTCCCATCCCTCGAGGATCTCTCCGGAATAGACATTGATGAGCTTTCCGCCTTTGACGATGAGATCCGCCTTGATCTCACCCAATGCCCCTTGAATCAGTCTCTGTATTTGTCTCTTGGTGCGATTCACCACGCACCCAGCTTTAACACATCGTGGCCTAGGTCACAAAAAGCGCAGCGTAGGGGTTAGGGGTCACATGACAACAGATCGTTTACACCCAAACTGACAACACATCGTTGAC
>CAZWRL010000044.1:0-3471 GCA_964636345.1 uncultured Gammaproteobacteria bacterium
TCTTGCGATAGATCTCCCGCGGATGACCGAGCCTGAAAACGCGGACTTGAGAGTGCCTCTAGATCTTCAAGAATTTCATCCAACTCATCATTAGAAAAGAAAAATCCAATAGTTTTTGAACCGCGCATCACACGCGTCACTCCCCGAAGCGCTTTCGATGGGTTTTTTTTGCACTTCACGAATAGACGCCTTACCACATGTCAATACCTACCTATCCGCCCAGCTCTTATCCATCCGCACCAATAATTCTTCTGCGCGGAGCGGTTCTGCCATCACCTCTTTCACTATTTTCTCCATGCGCGCCACTTGTGATCCTTTTATCAAAATCACGTCACCTGGTTCCAACTTTTCCTGCAAAAACAATCCCGCCTCGTCACTCGTTGAAAAATCTGCAACACAATGTTCTTTCATACCGGCCTCTTTTGCCGCCCTGCCAATTTCTTTCCCAAGCTCGCCAACCGTAATCAAAAAATCAATGGGAAGTTCCGCAATGCGATGCCCAAGCGCCCTGTGGCTTTCAAGCGCCAGATTCCCAAGTTCCGCCATGTCGCCCAGCACCGCGTAGCGTTCACCCCCCCGTTCCGGTTCAATTTCCGCAAGCGTTTCAACCGCCGCAATGGCGGCCATCGGTGATGAATTATAGGAATCATCAATGATGATCGTGTTCTTAATGCCGGCAATCAAACGCATCCGGCCGGGCGGCGACACATATTGACGCAAGCCCTCTTCCACGTCCTCCATTGATAACCCAAGCGAAAGACCGACGGCCGCGGCGGCAAGCGCGGGATAGAGCGCGTGTTTTCCCACCACGCCCTCAATCACAAACGGAATAGCGCGTTCGTGATACCGCAAAATCGCCGCCATGCCGCGCGGCCACACGCCGCGCTCCGGAAATTCCATCTCAACGCCATCGGCTCGCACATCCTCATTGCCAAATCCGTACAGCACCGTCTGCCCCTTGGTTTCGTGGCACATATCCTGCGCATACGCGTCGTCGCCGTTTAAGACCGCAATCCCGCCAGATTTCAGCGCGCGCACCACACCGCTCTTTTCCTCCGCCACGTCCTCAATACTTCCCAAAAATTGCGTATGCGCGGCGCCAACGGCTGTTACCACCGCAACATCCGGCGGCGCTATCTGACAGAGATACGTAATATCTCCTTTGTGATCAGCGCCCATTTCCAACACCAACCATTCCGGATATTTTGGATCGCGCGACCACTGCAATTTTTTCGCGCGCCATAAAACGGCCAGCCATCCAAACACTGATCGTCCCGGCGACTGCGCGCCAATAATAGTGAGCGGCACACCCAATTCATTGTTGTAATTCTTTCGCGCGCCGCGCACACGAAATTTCTGCCCCAGTACCGCAACAACGGCCTCTTTGGAGGATGTCTTCCCTACTGAACCGGTGATGGCAACAATCTTTGGCTGCTGTCGCGCAATAATTTTTTTTGCTGCGCGTTCTAAAATACAAAAAATAAAATGTTTCATATAATTACCGTGATGGCGGCGCCTTCATGTATTGTAGTATAAAACGCGCTAATTCGCCAAACACGGGCGCGGCGGTTGATTCCGCGTACCGCGCATTTTTGGGTTGTTCAAATTTGGTAATCATCAAAAACTTTGGATCCTCAACCGGCCCAAAACCAACAAATGAATGAACGGTGTCTTCTCCGTACCCCGCGCCCTCTGCAATCTGCGCCGTGCCTGTTTTTCCGGCAATGCGATAGCCGTCCACGCGCGCGGTTTTCGCGTGCCCCTCATCAACCACAGACACCATCATATCCGCGGTGATAGCCGCCGCGCGCGGCGATAACACTTCTGTATACTGCGGTGGTTTCCCTTCAAAAATCACGCGATCGCCGTCCTGAATTTTTTCTATGAGATACGGCGTCACCATCTTTCCGCCATTTGCAAGCGCGGAATATGCACGCGCCATCTGAAGCGGCGTTGCGGTAATTCCCTGGCCAAATGAGGCCGTTGCCGCATACACAAACGCGTCTTCTTTCAAACTAGCAATAGTGCCGGCAACTTCCGTATCCAGTTCAATACCGATTTTTGCGCCAAACCCATACTGCTCAATATATTCACGTATTAATGTGTGCCCCAGCCGTTCCGCCACAAACACCATTCCCGTGTTGATAGAATGAACAAGCACTTCGCGCATCGTACGCTGCCCGTATTTTTTATCACCGGCGTTTTTTATTTTAAAACCATCAATCATGCGCATGCCCTCATCAACAAACGTGGTCTCCGGCGTCACCACATCCTGATCAATCGCCGCGGCCATCGCGAGCGGCTTCATAATGGAGCCCGGTTCATACGCGGTAAAGATGGCATGATTGTTAAAATATTGAATATTCTCAACTTTATTATAGGTATTTGGATCAAACGTGGGGTATGAACAGAGCGCAAGAACGGCGCCGGTTTTTGGATCCATCACCACTGCGGAAGCGCCGGTAGCCTCAAATTCTTTAGCACGCCGTTCAATATCCGTGCATACTTCATACTGAATGGTGCGATTAATGGTGAGGGTTATATCCGTGCCGTCTTTTGCCGCGCGATATTCGCGACGACCAAACGGAATCCATGCGCCAATCGCGTCGCGTTCGCCACGCACCGCGCCTTCGCGCCCAGAAAGCTCGCGATTAAAATATCCTTCAACACCATACCGGCCAATAGGTTTGCCATCTTCCTGCAAACCAAAAAATCCAACCACATGCGCGCCAACGGAACCTTCCGGATAATACCGATATGGCTGACGCACAAAATTAATACCCGCCAATTTTTTTGCTTCCAATTTTATTTTTTCTTCTTCCGAAATGCGCTGTACGAGCGGCACATGCGCGTCATGGGGATGGTCTTTCATGAGTTGATAAATTTCCCATCGTTTGGCATCGCCAATAAAAAGCGCGTCATCAATGGCGCGCGCGGTTTTTTCCGGATCAACAACCGCGCTCGTATCAGCGAATACCAAAAATACATCGCGCGATAACGCCACCGGCACCGTGCCATTATTGCCATCGTGCACAAAAATAGTGCCGCGATGTGGTATGAGCTGTTGAAACACCTCATTTTTGCCCGCCGCAAGCGCGGTATAGAGCCCATGTTGCCAAATTTGCAACGTAAAAAGACGAACAATAATGATAAGACCAAAAATGGCCGCGAGTAATCCCGCTACGCGGAGCCGCCGCACTTCGCTAACATCGCGCGCAATCACCATAGGCACCATCTATTCTACTATGCTTGAACAATTCTCAAAAGGCGGTATACTATGGTGAGCCAAAAATTCGATCGGGCTATAGCTCAGTTGGTAGAGCGTACGGTTCGGGACCGTAAGGCCGGCAGTTCAAGTCTGCCTAGCCCGACCAAGTTAGACATTGAGAGTTTTCGGAAGAAGGTACGCGCTCGCTTCGCTCGCCCCGCCTTCGGCATGTGGAGGTGCGTTAGAAATTACACACACCCACC
>CAZWRL010000045.1:0-3402 GCA_964636345.1 uncultured Gammaproteobacteria bacterium
CATTGGTATAGATCCAGACAAAGAAGCGCTCGCAATCGCCAAACGACGGCTCCTGAAAAAAAACCTCAACGTAGAATTACACGAGGCGTTTGCTGAATCATTGCCCCTCCCTAACGCCTCTGCCGATGTCTGTTTCAGCACCCTTGCTTTCCATCATATGCCGAACACCATAAAACAAAAAGCAATACAAGAAATACATCGCGTCCTCAAACCGGGTGGCCGCGTGGTGATCGCGGATTTCGGCGCCACCGACAGCCGGTGGCTCCGCGCGCTCCTTCGCTTATTTGAAAAGATAGAATACATTGAGGGAAATTTCAAAGGCCTTATTCCTCACTACCTCAAACAAGCGGATTTCCAAGAAATTATCGTCGCAAAAAAACACTTCCCTGCGATTCATATCGTTATTGCGCACAAAATGTAGTTTTTAAACCTATTCTGCACCAACAATTTGCTTTCTCTGCGCATCCTGTCATACTAGGAGTATGAAAAAAATCATTTTAGGCGTTGTAGCAATCACGGTCCTCGCTTTTGGCTATTGGACCCTGTCTCCACTTTTTCTTGATAAGAAAGTAAACGAATCCCTGGAGGCCATTGTGCCGGGAGCGACAACCTCAACGGCAGCGCTACCAGACAGTCCCGCGACATCTACCAAACAATCTGCCACACAAACCGAGATACTACCAGCACCGCCCGCACCCGCAAAACCAGTGGTCAAAACAATCGCTCAAGGCGCATTTACCGGACTACAGGACCATAGCGCAGAAGGTACGGCGACACTTCTACAAACCGGCAACGATTATTTCGTACGCTTTGAAGAAAATTTCAACATTACCAATGGCCCTGATCTGTTTGTGTATTTAGGAAAAGATGGCAATTACGATCCCGCCGCTCGCCTTGGCGCGCTGAAAGGAAATATTGGATCACAAAATTACGCAATCCCCTCCTCAATTTCAGTCGCAAACTATAATGAGGTATGGGTGTGGTGTCGCGCATTTTCCGTTGCGTTTGGAAAGGCGCCGCTCGTGAGACAATAACCATCCGCACAACGTGGGAACCCTGATTTTATTTCCCTCGTACCACGTGCAAAAAATGGTATACGGCGGTGGCAAGCCCCACCAATATAAATACGCTTGACATCACAAGCAGTATCGGACGCCCGAGCGGGTTATATCCTTCTTTCACCAACATGCCGAATGCAAAAAACGCGCCAGTGACAAGGACAAATAACAATGAAAACAGAAAATTCTTAAGTGGCGTCCGTGCCGCCACCTGCGCCCTTTGCGCTTTCCACGCCGGATTATTTTTTAATCCCTGTTTCAGAACGCCCTGCATTTTTTTAACACCGTGCGCAAATCCAAGCGCCCGCTCAACCGCGACATACAACCACGTCCCTACAAACAACGCAATGCCGCCAACTTTAAAAACCGTCCGTATCGCCGGTGTGCCAAAATCCGGATATATCTCCGTGATCGCAAACAAAAACACACCGCCGCCACTAATCAAAAAAATGAAGAAATGACGCATACTATAATTGGTTAATCTTCGCCGCGAGGATAAAATCGTTTTCAGAAAGTCCGCCGATGGAGTGCGTTGAAAGTGAGAGGGTCACTTTGTTCCAATTGATCGTGATGTCCGGATGATGGCCTTCAGATTCCGCCACTTCTGCCACGCGGTTCACAAACACCATCGCCTCCTTAAAATCTTTGAACGTAAACAGCCGAGAAATCTTTTTATTTTCCGCGTCCGCATCCCACTCCGGCGTCTGGAGCAAAAACTCCGCAACACGCGCCGCGTCAAACGGCTGTACCCCGCCTTCGCAAGGCACACATTTTTTGTCAGTGAGAAACATATAAAGATATGATATACTAAATCCGCAACTAAACCAAAGGAGGAGAAGATGTGCGGGAGGGCTTTTTTGTTTCTGGTTGTGCTCGCCGCGGGATGCGCGGACAACAAGAAGAGCGCCAATCCGGTAGCTCGGAAAGGTGAAGACAGTCCGCCGTCTGGCGGAGAAGGTGAGGGAGCAGAAGAACACGCGGGCGGCGCGCGACGATTCACCTGGGGCGTGGTGGTCTCTACCATACAGCTCGTGCACGAGTCCGTGGATCCAGTCATCTGCCCGAGCGGCTGGACGGAACTTCAATCAGAACTTGCCGCGCGAGGCGAAGGGCAGCTGCCGCCACTCCAAACCGCGTACGTGAACCGCTTTGCGAACCTCTTTGAGTTCATGCGCGCTTCTATGGCCGCCAAGGCCGAGCTCTGGGAGAGCCTCCCCGTGCTCCGCCTTTCCACGGTCTGGCCTTGCTGGGCGGCAAACGAACAATGGCGCAATGAGATGGGTCAGACAGTGCAAAATCTGCTTGCCGTTGGGTGGCGGATTGAACTGACACTACTCCACCACGACTCCTATCCCGCCGCCTTTCATTCAACCGGTGGATTCGGGCTTGGCGGCTGGTCACACGATGCGGCGGCGGACGCGTTCGTGGAGTACGCGCGATCCGTGACTGTCACGATGCAGCGCATTCTGCCGGCGGGCAGTCGCATATACATTGCGAACGAACCGGAGGCCCTGCTTTTCAACGGATATCTGGACCAAAGCGGCAAGTGGCCGCCGGGCGGCAAAAACGCAAGCAAAAGTCTCGCAAAAGCGTTCCTCAACATGCGGCGCGCACTTCGCGAAGCGGCGCGTGCCGTGACAGAAGCGGGATTTGAGCCGGCCATCGCGATCAACGTGCGTCCGCTACTCGACAGCAAAGGAACGCCGCCAGAACGCGTGCTGGACCACCTCCACAACTGGTGGTTGCTGGATGCGCTCGTCCGGGGTTGCAATGACAATAACTTCTCCGGAAGTTGCGATGACCCTGAACCAGCAGCGCTCAATACCATCGGCCTCACCTTCTACGGCTCCATGAAGGCGGACGACAAAACCGTGGAGCTCGCCGATGGCATAGACATGGCGCTTCCGCTCATCAACGTGCAACCAGACGCGGACCTCTTCCGGCGCACACTCGAAGACGTCTACATCGCCTATGGTGGTAGCGTGGGTGTGGCGGAAATCGGATTCTCGTCGGCGATACCGCGACAGATGGAGTTGTGGTTGCGCGAGTATCTCTCTGCTGCGGAACTCGCTATACCCACGGACAAGTCCTCATTCATACAGCTCCATACGCTGTTCGAGGGCGCGGAGTTTTCCGAAGGAGAGTGGCGGTTTCACCTTCTTGACGGATGCGGCTTTGACGAATTCGGCGAGGAGGAGGGTTGCCAATACACCCCGTGGGCCGAACAGGTGTTTGAAATTATAAGCAGTAATTAACGCAAAAGCCCCGACACCGGTCGGGGCTCTTTTTGTTGCGGGGGCCGGATTTGAACCGGCGACCTCCAGGTTATGGGCCTGGCGAGCTG
>CAZWRL010000046.1:0-3259 GCA_964636345.1 uncultured Gammaproteobacteria bacterium
AAAGCATCGAACGTAAGCGGTTCAAAGAACCCACTGACCCATTGCTTTGGGCGCGCGAAGCAGCCCCCCGAGCGACCTTTCATCCCCAGGGGCCTAAGAACGGCTCTCCGTGGTAAGTATCGGACATCGGATCCAGCGCCGCGGGCCATTCCCCGTTTGCCGGCTTGCGTCTTAGCTCTTTGGGTCGCGGCCTTCCGTCCCACCCGACCTGCTCCATATAGTAGTACAGCTGGATGCAGTGGCCGTCAGGATCAAATACATGCGCCGCATAGTCGATGCCAGGGTAGAGCTCCGGCGGGATCGAATGGCTGACTCTCACGCCGCGCCCCCCGAGAAAGCGCACGGCGTCGCGGAGCTGCTGGTAGTTGGCGAGCTGAAGTCCGAGGGCCATGCAGGTCGTGTGCGGGCTGAGACCGAGACGCTCGCGCAGGGAGAGGGGGTAGAGGGCGAGGGAATGGTGCTCGGTGTTGACCCGCATGAAGAGGCAGCGCTGGCCCTGCCAGATCACCTCCTCGGTCGGGATAAAGCCGAGCCTGTCGCGGTAGAAGGCCTGTGCGACTTCAAGGTCTTGGACGAACAGCCCCACCGGACCGAGGCGCGCGATCTTGAAGGGGCGCGGCAGCAAAATGCCATCGACGTCATAAGTGGCCTCGAGCCGGCTGGTATCGCGCTGTCCCGAGAGCAGATCAATGCCCTGCTTGAGCGCTTCTTCCACCTCTTCGAATTCCGAGATCTGAGGCAGCTCCGGGGGCTCGTGGAAGCCGCGATGGTACATGACCTTGGGCTTGCTATGGCCGGTCCAACCGATCTGTTCGATGCCGTAGTAGAGTTCGTTCTGATGGCCGTCGGGATCATCGAGGTAGGTGTGCCAGTTCGATCCGGGCATGTCCCTCCCGGAACGACGGAGCTTGACGCCCTGCCGCTCGAACCACCTTATAGCGTCGCCCACCTCGCGCAGACTGCCTACCTGCCAGGTGATCTGGTTGGTGGTGACGCCCGGTCGGTCCCTTCTTCCCAGCGCCTCTCGCACCCGCTTGTTGAAGAGAACCAAGGCGTGGTGGTCGGTCCCGTAGCGCGTGAAGTAGCCCCTCGGATCCCCTAATCCGGCGATCTGCTCCGGGCTGCTGGCCCGGCGCGAGTAGTCGATGACATCGGAGACGCGAAAGCCGAGAAGCTCGGTGTAAAAGCGAACCCCCTCATCCATCTTGACGAGGTCAAATCCGAAGTGGCCGAGGCGCCGGATCTTAAACGGTTGGCCGAGCCGGATGCCGCCTACGTTAAATTTCTCTCGGTTAGAGGCTGCCATGTTTCACCTCCCGGATTGTCGAGTCTTAAAACTCTATACTACCTTTCCCCACCGCCGACAACAGAGCAGATCTCCCTATGACAGCTAAGGTTAATTTATTATCCCATGTAACGCAATAAGTTACAGCGTAAATCTAAATGCTTACTTTAATTTTGCCCAGCAATTTTTAAGGCTCGTAGATCAGCACGTCCACCGGCTTGCCACCGACGGGGAGGTCGGGGCAGGCGCTGAAGGCAGCGAGAAGGTCCATCTCGGCCCTGAGATCCATGTAGTTTCCTGGCTTGGGCCTGATCTGGGTATGTTCCATTTTGCCCGTGGCGCCGTCGATCTTCATGGTCTGGTTGAGATTGAAGGGGCTCGGGATGTCCTCGGGAGAGATCCCGTAAGGCTTCAAGGCATTCGATAGATTTTCCCAACAGCCGTGGTCGGGGATTTCGGTTATCTCTCTTGGATAATATTGCCTGAGCCGGCCTTCCTGCTTTGCCAATTGGAATCGAATTCGGCTGCACATTCCCTTCTGCAGGTCGTGGGTCCCTTCTTTGAAAGTGTCTTCCGCGATCGTCATGAGGTGCTTGATGGACTTGCTCATCAGTTTGTCGCCGGTGCTGAGGAAGATCTTCATGTTATATACTTTTGTCCTCGCCTGGTCGAACCGCTCGCGCAGATCGTGCAGATCGAAGGCGACGAAATCCACCGTGGTGGTCGCCAGGATGCGGATGATCTGGCCTTTCCTGAGCTCTCCGGCCCAGCCCGTGTTATAGGGGACGTGCCCCTCTTTTAGCTTCTTCATGGATCTTTTCCTTCTTTCGATCGGACGAATATTCATTCATGGAGAGATAGCTAACCGAGTTGGAAATAATCCCTGATCGGGCGCTCACAATCAGTTCCTGATCTCAAAGCTCAAAAGCTGCCGCGGGGCCTTGTGGTAGGCCTGGCTACATTCCTCTTCAGAGGCGAAACCTCCTATGGGAATAATGCGAGCACGCACAGAGACTTTGAGCGGCGAGATGTCGAAGGGATAAGGAGCCATCTTCACCGAGTTTCGCCCCGCAGGGTTGATGCGCAGTTCCGTTTCCTCGCGGCTGTCATAAGCCAGCGGGACCGGGGTAATCAGATCCCCCTTGAACCCGTCTTCCGCGTGTCCGTCACAGCAGAAGTAGAGGGAGAGGAGATCGTAGATCTGGAGCATGCGGAAATTGAACCACAGCCTGCGGTCGAACTCGGGATCTTTCCCGCCCAGTCTTTTTTTCTCCTCCTGCTGCTTGGCCTCGAGTTCCCGCTTCACCGCCTTAACCTCAGAACTCCTTTCCCGCACCCTCATCTTGGGGCTGATAAAAGCGTTATAGCGGTTTTCCCAAAGGCCGGTTCGGTGCATCGAGACGATCAGACCTGCATAGGGGTCGTGGGCCTTGACCCATTCGACGTTCCTGACATAGGCGGCCAGCTCCAGTGGCTCAAAATTGGGGATGTTCTCCCTGTGGCCGTAGGGACGGCCCTTTTCGACATTCATGGGCGGGTTTCCCTCCCACTCTCGGTATCCGCTGTCGTGGTAGGTGGTGGCAAAGACCATGGTTTCGTAAGGCCTGAGCTTGGAAAAGTCTTTGTTCCCCCAGTGGGCCGCGAATTGGGCCGACAGCTCTGCGTGGTCCTCCTGCGTGCTCACTATTTTGGAACCATCTTTGAGATCCCGCACGACCATAAGCGCCTCCTTGATTTATTTAGGCCTCCATTCCGAAAAGTCTGAGGGCGTTTCGGCCGAGAATGGCCTCCTGGGCTTCGGGCGATAGATCCTCGCGGGCCTTGATCACGGGCACGGTGTCGGGCCAGCTCCCCATGGTGTCCGCGTGTGGATAGTCGGTTCCGACCACCCAGCTCTGCTTTCCAAGGCGATCTACGATAACGCCTAGCAGGCTCTCGGTAGGTCGCACGGAAAAGTACAAGCGGTCCATGTAC
>CAZWRL010000047.1:0-3208 GCA_964636345.1 uncultured Gammaproteobacteria bacterium
TGCACGCGGTATGACGCGGAAAACACGCGATGTTGTTGGAATCCTCGTATTGGCGCTCATTTGGGGGGCGCTTGTTTTTGTGATTGGCATGGGCGGGGATTTTCCGCTCAATGACGATTGGGTGCACGCGTGGTCAGTGAAACACTTGGCCGATGGCGGCGGACTGGCGCTCCTGCCGTACACCGGGCCGCTGTTATATTTTCAGGTGATTGTGGGCGCGTCCGCCACAAAATTATTTGGATTTTCGTTTGTGACGTTGCGTGTGGTGACGCTCGCTCTCGCGCTGGTGGCGCTGTGGTCGTTGTGGTCAATCCTGCGACAAGCGCGCGTGTCAGCAAAAAATGCGTTTTTGGTGGTGCTCGTGCTCGCCGTAAATCCGTGGTTTGTTAATTTGTCGTTCACCTTTATGACCGATGTGCCAGCGCTCGCGTTTTTGTTGCTCGCCGCGGCCCTCATGATTAAAGGATACAACCGTGATCGGCGCGGATGGATTATTTTGGCGAATGTTGCGGCGCTCGCGAGCATGTTCATCAGACAGAGCGGCGCGTTGTTTTTTGTGGCGGCGCTTATTGCGGTTGCGTTTAACATTCGCAAACCGGCCGCGCGTCGCGCGCTTCCCATTACTATTATTTTTGCGGCGATCGGCGCGGGATTGTATTGGTTTTTAGGACAACGCGGATTGCTGCCGCAAACAACAGGTGTTCATTTGCTTAATTGGCGCGCGCTCCTGCCGCATGCGCTGGAGTGGCTTGCGTATAGTGTATTGTATCTTGGCTTGCTGGCGTTGCCGGTATTCGCGAGTGTCGCGCTTGCGCGACGGAAAGTGTTTTTTCACGCGAAGACGTTTCTGTGGTTTTTAGTAGCGGGTGGTGTTGTCGCATATTTTTGGATTGCGCGCGGGCAGTATTTTCCGTATGTGGGGAATATCATTACGCATGAGGGGCTTGGGCCGACGGGCGAAGTATTACAGGGTAAGGAGAGCGCGATGTTTCCGCTCTGGGTGTGGTGGGCCGCGACGGCGCTGGCCGTCATCGGCGCCGTGCTTATTATGCGTTTTCACGTGCGCGCAAAATTACGAATGCTGCGTAAGTGGCATTTTCCCTTTGATGTGACGCTTGTTGGCGCGCTCTTGGGGCTCAACATTGCGCTTGCGATGATGGTGAAGGGGTTTGATCGGTATTTGTTGCCGGCGCTTGCGTTCATGCTTGCCTATGTGGCGCTGTATTACGGAAAAAAATTTCGTATAAAACGCTGGGTAGTAGCGCTTGGTATTGTGGCGATGGCCGCGTATTCAATGATCGGGACGCAAAATTATATGCGATGGAACGCTCTGCGGTGGAATTTAACAACCATGACGGCACCAAATCAGCAGGGTATAGAAAAATTGGTAGATCAAAAACGTATTGATGCTGGATATGAGTGGTGTGGTTGGGAAGTATACACGGGGCGCGGATGGATATTGTATGATAAGTCGCGCGGCATGGACAATCCGCATGACCGTTCAAAACCGTGGTATGTAAACAGTATTTGTCCCGCGAATACCGGGGAATATGTTATTTCGTTTTCAGAATTGCCCGGTTATGACGTGCTCAAAAAAGCAGAATACAAAAGTTGGTATGATACGTCGCCGTGGTTGTACGTGTTGAAGAAAAAATGACGGTTACGAAAACGCTATCGTTCTCCTTCCTTTATGATGTTGGAAGTATACTGCTTTTGTTTTTTTATCCGCAAGCAGATCCGCGATTTTTTCCGGCCACTCGATAATCGTGATGGTGAGTGGATCGCCGATGTAATCTTCAGCGCCAATGGCGCGGAGTTCCTGAACATCTTTGAGGCGGTAGGTGTCAATGTGACACAATTGGTGCCCGGCACCAATTGTGTCATCCTGAGCGAGCCGCCCCGGGCGGCGAGTCGAAGGATTTCGTGGTGGTATCTGATACACCCCCATCAGCGTAAACGTCGGACTCGTAATAGTATTTTTTATGCCAAGCCCCTTCGCAATTCCTTTCGCAAACGTGGTTTTTCCCGCGCCGAGTTCTCCGTACAATAAAACAACATCGCCGCCGTGTAATTTTTTTGCAAACGCGCTGCCCGCCTTAATAGTTGCTTGTTCAGTTTTCAGTATGGTAAGGTTCATGGCGATGGAGGTGGAACATGAAACAACGGAGGGAGAAAGAGGAGCATTCACTCGGACTGCTCATCACGGCGCTTCTCTTGCTCTTGGTCGCGGCGTTTTCGGTCATCATGATACTGGAGTTGCTTTTTCCGCGTTAGATGCGATGGAGGATTTCTGCAAGCGTGGCCGTATTTAAAAGAAGCATGGCAACCGTGACCGGTCCTACGCCACCCGGCACGGGAGTAAGGAATCCGGCAATGTTCGCTACATCCGGATGCGCATCGCCCTGCAATTGTCCGGTTTCTTGGTTGCGAGTCATGCCAATATCAATGACGATGGCACCTGGTTTTACGAGATCTGGCGTGATCGTCCACGGTTTGCCGATGGCTACTACCAGCACATCGGCATTTTTTGTCATCCCGGAAGCCGTCTCGGCTATCCGGGATCCAGTAAAATTTTTAGATTCCGGTTCAGGGCCTGCCCCGGACAAGGATCCGGGAGCCGGAATGACAGAAGGCACCATCCATTCAACCACCATTCCCGCCCGCGTGAGCACCGCGCCAAGCGGTTTCATAAATACATCGCTGTTTCCCAAAATGACAGCCTGTTTTTCGGCAAGCGGCGCGTGCGTTTCCTCAATGAGGCGCATAATGGCTTTAATGAGCACCGGGAGCGGGTGATGCCCTCCGCCCGCGAGCACTGCCGTGATATTCGCCGGATGAAAACCGTCAACATCTTTGCGATGGTCCATCGCGCGGATGACCGCGTCTTCATCAAAACCGTGCGGAAGCGGGAGCTGTACGAGTATGGCGTGAATATCGTGGCGCGCGTTCAATTCTTGAATCCGTGTGATGATGCGTTCTTGCGGTTCCGTTTCTGTGAACAGATATTTTTCAAAATGAATGCCGACATCTTGGCACGCGCGTTCTTTCAATTCCACGTACGTGTGCGAGGCGGGGTTGCCGCCAACTAACACAACAGCGAGCCCGGGCGTGATGCCGCTTTTTTGTATCCGTTCTTTGACCTTGTCACGAATAGCCGCCGCAATGGCGCGACCATCAAGAATTTGTGCCGGCATAGTATATGTCATCC
>CAZWRL010000048.1:0-3129 GCA_964636345.1 uncultured Gammaproteobacteria bacterium
ACATACTTTGCTAAACGAAAAATAGGAGGTTAGACTATGGAAAACAATTCCGAAGTTAATAACAAGCGTGTTGTAAAGCACTTTGTATTGCAAGAATATGTCCTCGATCAGCGAAGTAGAGAAATTGTAAGGGGCGTGAGTGTGGGGCAAAAGGTTGCCACTGGAAAGGTTCATGTTATAGATGATATTTCTCAGATTTATAGTTTTAAGAAAGGCGAGATATTGGTTACTGAAATGACAGATCCGGATTGGATCGAGGCTCTCGCAAAAGCCGGCGCGATAATAACCAATAAAGGCTCTCGTCTTTCACATCCCGCTATTGTAGCACAAGAATACGAGACTCCATGCATTGTGGGTACAAGCGGCTACGGGGTTAAGGCAACCGATGTTTTGCAAGATGGCCAGGAAATAACGGTGAGCTGTGCGGAGGGCTATGCCTACGAGGGAATACTGCCCTTCCATATTGAAGAAAAAACTGTAGAGAATTTTACAATGCCCCGTACGAAAATGCTGCTTATCATCCAACATTCTTTGGGAGCGTTTAAGAAGTCATTTATGCCTAATGACGGAGTAGGTCTAGCCAGAGAAGAGTTCATAATTTCTGACACTATCCGTTGTCACCCGATGGCTTTTGTTCGCTATCCTCATGTTGCTCAAGAGACCCGCGATGCAGTAGATCGTATATCGTTCGGCTATAGCGATAAAAAGCAATTTTTTGTTGATAGGCTTGCCGAAGGAATAGGGAAGATAGGCGCGGCTTTTTATCCAAAAGTAGTTATTCCCCGGTTTTCCGATTTTAAATCAAATGAGTATAAGAATCTTACTGGCGGCCAGGAGTTTGAGCCAAGCAACGAGCGGAATCCAATGATTGGACTTCGCGGCGCTTCGCGTTATCGTCACCCCATATATCGTGAAGCCTTTGAGCTAGAAGTCGAAGCAGTGAAGAAAGTGATAGAAGTTTTTGGACTCACAAATATTATACCGATGATCCCTTTTGTGAGGACCCCCGAAGAACTAGATATAGTTCTTAACATGATGGCAAATCGGGGTTTGAAGCGCGGAAAGAATGGTCTTAAAGTATTTATGATGTGCGAAGTGCCTTCGAATGTCATTCTCGCGGATGAATTCGCTTCGCTTGTAGACGGGTTTAGTATCGGAAGCAATGATCTCAAACAACTTGTTTTTGGAATGGATCGCGACGAAGAAACCTTGCGCGACATCGCCGATGAAAGACATCCTGCGCTCAAGCGCGCGATTTCGTACGCAATCGAACGTCTGCATCTTGCCGGTAAACCGATAAGCATTTGCGGAGAAGCGCCGTCATACTTCCCGGATTTCGCCCAATTCCTTGTAGAATGCGGAATAGACAGCATGTCTTTAGAGTATGGCCAGCCGCTTCTTAAAACCATGATGGCAGTTAAAGAGATAGAAGATAAGTTTGCAGTTAGCAGGTAAAAGCCAATACAAAAAAACCGCCGAGGCGATAAAGAAATTTGAAGAGGAACTGGGAAAATAAAGGACAAAAATCAAAAACTCCGTCACGACGGAGTTTTTTTGATGGTGCCGCGGGAGTGAATCGAACACTCGACGCCAGCCTCTTCAGGGCTGCGCTCTACCACTGAGCTACCGCGGCATTGGCTATATCCTAGCAAATTTTAATCCTTCTAGCTAGTCCCAGAGTCGGGTATAATACAAGCAATGCTGAGCGATTTAACTTATTTATTTCTGATATGGTTAAGCACATTGATTGTCGGGTGGGCGAGCTGGCCGAGCGCGGCTTTTTTTCTTGGCAAACTTTCGGACAGGGGATACGGGTTTGCTAAAGTTTTTGGGTGGATAGCGATAAGCTATCTGATTTTT
The DNA here is from genome assembly GCA_964636345.1 of uncultured Gammaproteobacteria bacterium. GTDB lineage: Bacteria > Patescibacteriota > Patescibacteriia > Magasanikbacterales > JBBTXJ01 > JBBTXJ01. Next base: position 1,861 of record CAZWRL010000048.1, read on the forward strand.
CTTTTGGCGACCTTAAAAATTATTCCTCTGGCTTTATGGAGTATAATTTTGATTTCTGCAATATGGGTTGTTTTTAACATTTTCCTCGAAAGAAAACACAGAATTCTGCGTCGTGAGCCCCTTAACATCAAGCAGATCATTTTCACCGAACTGCTGTTTATTCTGCTGATGTCATTCTGGGCTTTTATACGTTCTTTTAAGCCGGAAATATACGGCATTGAAAGGTTTATGGATTTTGGTTTTATACAGAGTTTGTTTAACGCGCAGACCCTGCCGCTTTTTGATATGTGGTTTTCAGGCGAGAATTTAAATTATTACTATTTCGGGCACTTTATCGGTTATATTATTTTATCTCTAAGCCATATACCGCCTATTGCGGGATTTTTTGTTTTAGTGGCGTGGATGTTTGGCCTGCTTGGCATTTTGGCGTATCGGCTCGGCGCGGATTTTTTGTTTGTCTTAACAAAGAGAACAAGTCCCATCGCCGGTTTTTTAAGCTTATTCACCGTTCTTTTTGCCGGAACTTGGTATACGAGCGCGTGGATGTTTAGTTATGCAAAACATATTTTACTCGGCAATCCCGCGCCAGCATTTTGGTTTTCCAACCCAGCAAGAATAATGCCCGGCACAATCACCGAGATTCCCCTCTATGGATTTTTAGTGGCGGATCTCCACCCGCATATGTGGGGCTTGCTGAACGGCGCGCTGGTACTTGCGGCCTTGTATTGCGCTTGGCGCGCCGGCGCGCTGTTATCATTAAAAAATCCATATTTTTGGCTGCTTGCCTTTTTGTTGGGAGAAACCTATATGCTTAATTCCTGGGACGCGGCAACGCTTGGCCTGTTAACCGTTGCTGTTTTTGGATATATTCATATAAAAAATCGAAAAGTACATCAGCTTATTTACGTTGTTTTACTGGCCGGGCTTTCTTACGCAGCAGCATTGCCCTGGAGCCTGTTTTTTGAAGCGCCGATCTCCGGGATTGGACTTGTGAGAGATCATTCTTCAATACTGCAATGGCTTTCTTTCTGGGGATTTCTTGTGTCAATCGTTGCAATTTTTTTGGGCGCAATAATTTTCAGGTTTCTCCGCGTGCAGCGTAGCCAAAAGATGCATTTTGTTATCATCGCGCTTGCCGTTTTTTTTCTTGCTTTTATGGAAGTCTTTTACGTGAAAGATATTTTAAGCGAGGGGGAGTGGTTTCGCGCGAATACCGTTTTTAAGATAACGAGTCAGCTTTGGCTGTGGCTAGGCGTTCTTTCAGGATCA
>CAZWRL010000049.1:0-3030 GCA_964636345.1 uncultured Gammaproteobacteria bacterium
CAGCGTACCAGCATTGCGGCAATGAACGTTTTGCCAAGACCGGAGGCGAGCACGATGAGTGCGCGCTCCTTTTCCTTGGCTTCCAGCGCGGCCGCAAAAGCGGCTTCCTGGTAGTCACGGGGGGTGAACATCGATTTCCTCCAAAGGTGAGTTGTAATGAGCGTTTTTTTAGAGCGAGGTGCTCTATCCTTCCTATTATCTGGAAGGACTTTAACAATAGTATATTTTCGGCTGTTTGTCAAGGCAACTCCCGGAGCCCCGCCTCCGTAAACCTATACCACCCGCGCGTCAGCACCGGCATATCCCGCTGGTGAATTTCAAGCGCCACTTCCGGCAACGTAATAATTTCCGGTGATTCCACACAAAAGTCCAGCGCGAAAGTTTTACCATCGCTCGTATAAATATAGGGCGATGCGCCCACGCCGCACGGCGCTTCCTGGGCATCTGGCACAAACGCAAGACACGCTTTTTTGTCGCATTGCGATTCCGGCACATACTGGATAGCGCCGACAAATTCTGTGTGTTCCGTGAGCGCCGCTACGGTGCCATCGTTAAGCACGGCGCCCAGTCGCACCGCGCGCGCGCCAGGATCCGTGGGATGCGGTGTCGGCGGAAACGAACCGGTTTCGCGTTTCCAGGTAATCAAAATATCCAAATATCGTTTGGCAAGAATTTGGCGATAAAGATCACGCAGATGTTGATCAAGCAGGCGATTGACGCGCGCCGCCACTTCAAAACGCGCCACACGGAGACGTTCCGCATCGGTGGGGAGCGGTGGAACATCCAATTCCGTGAGCCGCGTTGCGGCGTTCACCGCGGGCCCCATCTGATACTGAAAAAAGGTGAATTCGTCAAGGTCAAAAATCTGTTGATTCCATCGCGAGCCAAACATTGTTGCCGCCACCGCCTCGTTTTCAAGCGGGCGGAGCAGGCGACCCAAGGTGGTGACAAAAACGCGCGCGCCCTCCGGTTGTTTCACCAGCGTTCCCGGCGCGGGCAACATGGGGCCGTGGGTTATGGTATTCGCAATGGCATCATCGCGAAAAGAACGCACCTCCTTAAAATCAGGAAACCAGGTGTTATAAATTTGTTGTGTCAAAAAAACGTGTCGTTCACCGACGATCAATTTATTAACCACGCGACCGCGAATGAGATACACGGCTGACCCACTGCCCTTTGCCAAAAAAATCGATTCATTCAACGGAACGCCCACACTTTTTTCCACTTCCGGATGCGCGTCAAGCACGCGATAGAGGAGTCGGATACTGCCGCCGCCAAATACGTCTGGCCGTGGTTGATTTGCGAGTTTCGCTTCAACTGCCGGTGGAAAAAGTAAAGAAGATAGGACGATGCCTACCACTACGCAATACGCCAGTTTGGGTTTGCGGAGATTTTTTTCCATGACGTAAAGTCCTTGCGTTTCGCGTGGAAATAACCGGCCACCGCGATCATGAGAGCGTTGTCCACGGTAGCAAATAGGGGAGGGAGCGTCAACGCGACTTTGGGATACGCTGTGGATACGGCCTTGGTAAGCGCGGCGCGGAGCCGCTTGTTGGCGGCAACGCCACCACCAAGTAAGACGGTTTTTGGCTGGTACTCTTTCACGGCGCGGAGTGTTTTTGCAACCAACACATCAACAATGGCTTGTTCAAATGAGGCGCACACGTCAGCCAGCGTGGTTTTTTTGGCCGAATGTTTTTGTAACCAATACAGCGCCGCGGTTTTGAGGCCAGCGAAACTGAAATCGTAATCTTTTGATGTTATCATGGGGCGGGGGAAGGGGATAGCGGCTGCATTTCCGGCCGCGGCTTCCTGTGCAATTTTTGGTCCACCCGGGTATTCAAAGCCGAGCAATTTTCCCACCTTGTCAAAGCATTCTCCCGCCGCGTCATCGCGCGTCTTGCCGATGAGTTTATAGACGCCGTGGTCTTTCATAAGGATGAGTTCCGTGTGTCCGCCGGACACAATGAGCGCGAGCGCCGGAAACACAATTTTTTGTTTTGGCGCAAGCCAGTTGCCGTAGATATGCCCCTCAATATGATTAACCGCGACAAGTGGCACGTCCCAGGCATAGGAAAGCGTTGCGGCCGTTTGCACGCCAACCATGAGCGCCGTAATGAGGCCGGGGCCGGCAGTAACGGCAATCACGTCCGGCTTTTTTCCCGCTAACGCCTCGGTAATCAGTGGCATAATAAGCTCCGCGTGGGCGCGCGCGGCAAGCTCGGGCACCACGCCACCGTACTGTTTATGGATATCAATTTGAGAGCTTCGGCGTTCGGCAATAATACGAAAAGAACCGTTTCGTGTGGCATCAATAAAGGCAGTGGCAGTGTCATCGCAACTGGTTTCAATACCCAATATTTTCATACCGTCGCAGTATACGCATTTGACAGCCCCCTCGCAAGTGTGTTACTACCTGTGGACGGTTTACTTGCTTTCTCTAGGGAAAATGGGTACGCTTAGACCAAGGTCTTTAATTAAATTTTATTATTAGCCAAAGCGCTATGCCAAGAACAGCCAATCCGGCACTCCTCAAGCCCCTCAAGCCATCCGCACAACTTGCGGCTATTGTGGGCGCGGATCCGTTGCCACGCGGTCAAGTGGTAAAAAAGTTGTGGGCGTATATTAAGAAGAATAATTTGCAGAACCCAGCAAATAAGCGCAACATCATCGCCGATGACAAATTGCGTCCGGTTTTCGGAGGCAAGGGCGAAGTGAACATGTTTGAAATGACCAAGCTGGTTTCCCAACACCTGTCATAAATTTTAACGAATCGCATATGGATGCATCCAACGGGTATTGCGTAAAATGCCGTGTAGAGCGCGAGATGAAGGACGCGCAAACCGTGGCGATGCCAGGCAAAGGTGGCACCACGCGTAATGCCATGAAAGGAAGTTGCAGCACATGCGGCACCGGGATGTACCGAATTTTGCCGAAGGCGGCATAAACGATACACAAAGAAAAACCACTCATAATTTCTATCCTTGAAGGTCAGAAAATTCGCCGTCCACTGCGGTCTCCTCGTAAGAG
>CAZWRL010000050.1:0-2640 GCA_964636345.1 uncultured Gammaproteobacteria bacterium
GTACATGCTCACAACTCTGAGCAGCGCCAGACGAGTTCCCGGACGAATTTACGAAGTCGAACTTCGTAAGGTACCAGCTTATTGAGTCAAAAAACGCTGCGATACCACGGAGAAATAGGTAAGGATAGAGGTTGCAATTTACGACGTTCGACTTCGTAAATTCTCCGCTTTCTGCTCGGCGCGGCTTCACCGCGGGACGTTGAAAATGCGGTCCATCGCGTTTTTGAGCGCCTCTTCCCCGGTTGTGATGACCAAAAGATTTTTTGTGTGAAAAACAGTGTAGGCGATGCCGAGATCCTGTCTCTTAGAGAACGGCGCAAAACGCCAGTCAATATTCCGGTACATGCGGTCTTCGAATTTCGAGGGCGCGCTCTCAATACCTGCCCCGAGGAAGCGCTGGAATTCTTCCGGCATATCCGGTTCCCAATAAATCGTTGCCGCAAGCGCGCGGTCCGGGTCGCGGGTCGCGACCGCAACTCCGATGCTCGTGTATCCTTCGCGGTAATACGCAAACATCATGACGCGCGAGGGGTCGATTGCCGTGAGCAGGGTATCGGGAATCGTCATATCAAAAAAACCCATGATATCGCGGAAATCCGCGTAGCGCCGGCCCGCATCGTCTTCAATCCCGGGGATAAGGCGGATCATGGTGCCGGGGCGCTGGTTTTCGGCAGCAATTTCGCGGATACGGCGCACAACCCCGGTCGCCTCTTTCGCAAGAATTTCGTTTTTCTTTTCGATGGAGAAAAGAGGTTCGGGCGGAGGGGCAAGGACTCGTACCGTGTCAGGCGGGGGCGCTGAATATCGGATATAAACGTATGCGCCGATACCGCCGCCGATGAGAATGAAAAAAAATGCGGCAATAATCCCGTAGCGGCCAATAGTTTTTCTTGCCGCAGGTTTTTGCGCGAGCGGCGCAAATTCCGCGCGGCGCGCCTCAGCGCCCATCGCATCCGCGATCGAGATATTTTCCTTTTTCAGGATTATCTCTATATCGGAGCGCATGGTGCGGATCGCGGGCTTGCGCCGCGGTGGGGCCGCGGTGGTTCGCGCGGGTTGCAGAGGGGGCTGGGGCATATAAAAAAGCGTGAAGTGGTCTACTCCGCCGAAGCCGCCGCCTCGGTTGCGAAGGCCGGGCAAGGCGAAAAACGTAAAAGAAAAACACGGGGTGAATTATGGGGTATGAATTATGTATTATGGGGAAATTCAAAACTTCCATAATTCATAATACAAATCCCATAATTCATCTTTCCGTTTACCTCCGCGGCCGTCTGAATTCCGGCCTGCGCTGAGGCACGCGCTCGTATGAGTCGCGGCCGGATGCCCCCTCCGGGCCGGTGTCGCCCTCTTTGTAGCGTCCGGGTACGGCTTTGAGCGAAAGGTTGATGCGGCCGAGCTCGTCGATGTCGAGGATTTTGACCGGAACGATGTCGCCGAGGTTGACAACGTCGGTGACGCGATTGACGTGCCATGGGGCGAGTTCCGAGATATGGATCATACCGTCTTGTTTGGGTGCCAACTCCACAAATGCACCAAAGTCAAGAATGCGGACAACCTTGCCTTCGGCGAATTCTCCGGGTTTGAATTCCCGCGTCACCTGTTTCACCAGCGCGAGGGCTTTGGCCATACCGTCGGCGTTCTCCGATGTGATAAAGACCGTACCGTCGTCTTCGATGTCGATTTGTGCTCCGGTCTCGGCAATGATCTCGTTGATCATTTTCCCGCCGGGACCGATGAGGGCGCCGATTTTCTCCGGATTGATCTTGAGCGTTATAATACGCGGCGCATAAGGGCTGAGTTCGGCTCTTGGCTCGGCGATGGCGCTCTCCATGACATCGAGGATTTTATGGCGCGCGGCCCGTGCATCAGTGAGTGCCGAACGGAGCATGTCCGGCGTGATGCCGTCAATTTTGACGTCCATCTGGACTGCGGTCATGCCGTCCCGCGTGCCCGCGACTTTGAAATCCATGTCGCCGTGATGATCCTCGGGCCCCTGGATATCGGTGAGTACCCGGTATTCGCCTTTCGCGTTGAGCACAAGGCCCATGGCGGCACCCGCCGCATGCTTTTTGATCGGTACGCCGCCCTGCATCAGCGCGAGTGACGAGCCGCAGACAGATGCCATTGATGAGGATCCGTTGGAGGACAGGACCTCGGATACAAGCCGGATGGTATACGGGAAGTCATCTTTTCCAGGAATAAGCGGCAGAATCGCGCGCCCCGCAAGCGCGCCGTGGCCTATTTCGCGTCGTCCCGGGCCGCGCAATGGCCGGGTTTCACCGACGGAAAACGGCGGGAAATTATAGTGATGCAAAACGCGCTTTTTGGTGCGGATTTCCATGCCTTCGACGATTTGCTGGTCTCCCGGCGCTCCGAGCGTGAGGGACGTGAGCACATGCGTTTCTCCCCGCATAAAGAGACCGGAGCCGTGGATGCGCGGGAGCACGTCGACGGAGGCCGAAAGATCGCGCAGTTCGTCGGTTTTCCGTCCGTCCGGGCGCTCGCCGTTTTCAATAATGCGGCGATGGAGGATGTCGTTGATCTCCTCATCAAAAAGCGTATCGCAAGCGCTTTGAGTGAATACGTCGGGATACGCATCTTTGGCGCGCGCTGTCCACTCGCTTGAGACGATGGCCACCG
>CAZWRL010000051.1:0-2476 GCA_964636345.1 uncultured Gammaproteobacteria bacterium
GGGCCGCGGTCTTCTGCAAGCGCCTCAAGAAGTTTTTGTTCAAATTCTTCTGGTCGGTAGCGGCGAAATTTAATGGTAACGTAGGAGCGCACCGTTTTGTATTTGGTGGTTAGATCACCCATGATTTTACTATCATGGGCAACACTCCAGTATTCAAGCGTTAGTGGTTTTGCTGCCGCTGTTGCCGCAGGTGTTGCGCCCTTACCACAGCCAGCGCCGGTAAGCACCATTATTGTCGTAAAAGAAAGAAGATAATACCCCCATCGTTTTTGCATATGCAAATAGTATAGCACACGTTGTGGACGCGTGAGTAGTTGATGCTTAGAGGTGGTATGCGCGAATGGTTTTGCGGAGCGCATCGCGCACCTCCGGATGTTTCAGGCCAAAGTGAAGAATTGCGTTTACGTAATCGGCTTTGTTGCCGCAATCAAACGGCGTGCCGTCAAGAATATGAGCGTACAAGGCGTGGTTTTTCGCGTAGATGGCAAGGGCATCAGCAAGGCGGATTTCCCCGTCTTTGCGCGGTTTGAGACCCGCGAGCGTCTCAAAAATGGCCGGAGTAATAATGTAGCGTCCAAAAACGGCCAAGTTGCTTGGGGCCTTGCCGAACGCTGGCTTTTCCACAAACTTTTTGACTTGCAGCGTGTGTGAATTAATGGATACGCCGCCCACCACCCCGTAGCGATGCAAGGTGTCTTTTGGTCTGGGTGTTACGCACACCACCGGATCACCGTATTTTTCATACGTGTTCATCAATTGTTTGATGGCCGGTATTTTTGCATCAACCAGGTCATCACCAAAAAATACGGCGCACGGTTCATTGTCCACAAGGTCCCGCGCCTGAAGAATGGCGTCCCCGTCCCCTTTGGGTGATCGTTGGCGCACATAGACAAATTGCGCGAGATCAGTAATATCCAAAATGGCGCCGAGCGTTTTTTTGTCCCCTTTCTTTTGCAGGCGATACTCCAGTTCAAAGTTGCGATCAAAATGATCTTCAAGCGCGCGTTTGTTTTGACTGGTAATCAGGATAATTTGTTTGATTCCCGCGCCTACTGCTTCTTCTACAATATATTGAATGGTGGGTTTATCCACCACGGGAAGCATTTCTTTGGGTTGCGCTTTGGTGGCTGGTAGGAACCGTGTGCCGAGGCCGGCAACAGGGATGATGGCTTTGGTGATGCGCATACAACAATTACTTGATGAATCGGATGGTCAACGGGTAGCGATATTTGATTTCATGCTGCGCCCGTGTACTTTTTTTGAGGCCATGGTGTTATTAGTGTATCGCAGTTATCAGGGGATTTCAATAGTGGCGATGAGTGGGAGGTGGTCTGATGCATTGACATCCGGTTGGCGATGTTCTGTGACCGTGAGGTCGTTACTTACGAGGAGGTGATCCACGATGGCGTTCGCGAATTTTGGATCGGTCTTAACGCGTATGTTAAATGAGGTGGCGCGTTCGCCTTTGAAAACATTGTGCAGGTATTTTTCAAGATTAGTAGTAGTTTTTGTGTTTTCTTTGACGTTAAAGTCACCGGAGATGATAACGCGCGGTTTATTTTTTATGTGCTTGATAATCGTTTCGCTCATGGCGAGTCGGCGTGGGTTGTCATCGCCGTCTTTGCCCCAAATGCCGTGGATGGAGAATACGTTGAGCGTGGTATTGTTCATAGCAATGGTTACATGGAGCATGTTGCGCGGGGCTTGTTCCGCGGTTGCAATGGTTGTCTTTCCTTCATTGAATGGGATATCAAAAAAGATTGCGCGTTCTTTGGTAATGGGGAATTTGGAAAGCACGGCGTTGCCCCACGGGAGGTTGAGATTATCTTTGGTATCAGTCATCGCGGGTGCGAAGGCGGTGTAGGGGTACGATATTTCTTCTTTGAGCGCATGAAGTGTGCGGAGGCGTTTTTCAAGTTTTGGATTTTCGCCGCCGTATACCTCTTGCAGAGCCACAATGTCCGCGTCTTCTTGTTGTAAAAAATTAACCAGGTTGTCCCAGAGTTTTCCGCCGAGCCACACGTTAACGGAGAGGTATTTGAATGTCATACCATGAGTTTTGGGAGCACCGAACGGAAAAATTGTTTATTTTTTTGATGGGTGAGGAGGTCTGCCACCGCATCTTTGTGTACCCATCGCGCTTCGGGGTTTTGTGGGTCAAGCGGCGCGAGCGCGGTTTGGTTTGTTGTAAATAAGAACATAAAAATTGTTTTGAATTTGCTTGGATCATCACCGCCGTCCAGTGCAATCCGGTATCGTTCGTAACTCCCAAGGTCAGCAACCAATGCTAAATCATGGACGCCGGATTCCTCGTAAATTTCTCGCTTTGCCGCCTCTAGTGCATCTTCGCCATTATCAACATGGCCTTTGGGGAGTGACCACGAATTTCCATTTTGGTTGACTACGAGCACAAGGCCATTTTGGTTGATGACAACCCCGCCGGCGCAACGTGTTCGTTTGGTTTTTGCCATGGCGG
>CAZWRL010000052.1:0-2207 GCA_964636345.1 uncultured Gammaproteobacteria bacterium
CAAGCGCGATAGCGCGCAGCCTCAAGATAGGGCGCAGCCATCAAAATATGAGCTCGAAATTCTGCAGCTTAATAATCGTCTCCCCGGACGACCCCGGCATCTTCAAGATCCACATTTCACGGCGGGCGATCCTGATTCTCGTCCTCGCCTTCCTGCTCTCATTCTGTGTAACGGCCACGATTACGTATAGTCTTCAGAACCACCGCCGCTCCGACGCAGATTACGTCCGGCTTCAGGAAGAAAACCTGGCCTTGGCGATCGAGACTAAGAACGCCGCACTTCGAGTGCGGAAGCTGGATCTGGCGCTCTCGGATATTGAGGAGCGTTCAGAACGAATAACGGGACTCATGCAGCAGGACTGATCGGGATGATCCACTCCTAAATAACGGTACACCTTCGTACAACGACGTCGACACCACAAGCCCTTCCAGTGTTACTCTTTGGCCATGTATCTGGTCACGGGTGGAGCCGGCTTTATCGGATCGCATTTGGTGGATCATCTGCTCGCACGAGGCGACGATGTCGTGTGCCTGGATGATTTCAACGATTTTTATAACCCTGCGTTGAAGCGCGAAAACGTAGAGAGACATAAGACTTACTCGCGTTACCGCTTGATGGAAGGGGATATTCGAGATGTTGAACTCCTCTCAAGCTTATTCAGCCAGTTTGACATCCGAAAGATCGTTCATTTAGCGGCGAGGGCCGGCGTTCGGCCTTCGCTTCAACAGCCGCTACTTTACGAGGACGTCAATGTCCGAGGGACGATTCATCTGCTGGATCTCGCCAGGGACCGCAAGGTCGACCAATTCATCTTTGCGTCATCGTCCTCGGTTTACGGCGGCAATACAAAGACTCCGTTTCATGAGGACGATCGAATCAGCCGCACGGTGTCGCCGTATGCTGCAACCAAGTACGCCGGCGAATTAATGTGTTACACATACCATCACCTCTACGGTATTCCGACGACATGCCTCCGCTTTTTTACGGTGTACGGCCCGAGGCAGCGTCCAGAGATGGCCATCCACAAGTTCACTCGCCTCATTTATGAAGGCAAACCGATTCCTTTCTTTGGAGATGGGCAAACAGGCCGTGATTACACTTACATCGACGACATTATTCAGGGAGTGAGGGCTGCCATCGATCGTCCTTTCGCTTTTGAAGTGTTCAACCTCGGCGAATCGTTTTGTGTGACGCTCGAAGACCTCGTGCGGCTGCTTGAGAAAACTTCCGGCAGGAAAGCCGAGCTTCAGAACCTGCCGCCGCAGCCTGGCGACGTCGAGATCACTTACGCCGACATTTCCAAGGCGCGCCAGATGCTCGGCTATCAACCGCGAACTGCACTCGCGGAAGGTCTAACCAAATTCATCAATTGGTTTGAGCGCGAAGCCTGAAGGCGGACTAACGCATCATTCCAAGGCTGCGATCCGTTGTTTCACCCGATCATCATTGGGGTCAATCAGTGCCGCTTGGCGGTAGACTTCGAGCGCTTCACTGGATCGTCCCGTTTTTTCGAGAGACAGACCCCAGCGAAACAATATCTGGAAATCGGGAAATCGAGAGTAACTGACAGCGCGCCGATAATTCTCTTCCGCCTTCGCCAGTTGTCCTTCCAATTCGCGGCAAATGCCCCAAGTCCAGTAAGCCATGTGATCGGTTGACTTGGATTTCTGAGTCGCATGCTCCAACACAGGCAGGGCTTCGATGCAATTGCCCTCCGCCTTGATCTGGACGTTCACCAAGCCCACCAATAGCCTGATGTCAGGTGCGATGCGAAGGCCTGCTTCAAATTGTTCTTTCGCTTCATCGAGTCGATTTGCGTCGATAAGAGCCATGCCATAGCTGGCCCGGCCACCGAGATTGTTCGGCAGCACCCTCACAACGTTTTTGTAGAAGGTAAAAGAATTCTTCCAAATGTAGTTGTGGCTGATCACGAGTAAGACCGCAACGCTCATTACACCCGCAGCGATTAGCTTTCTGGCGCCTGCGCTGGGAATATTGGCCCAAACGTTCCCGGCAATCAACGCTATTCCCAATGACGGAACATAAAGATATCGCTCGGCCAGGACTTCTCCGCCGGCAAAGACCAAGTTCGATACGGGGAGCATCGTCGCGTAAAAGAACAACACGCCAAAGCCGATTGCAGGCTGTCGCCTCGCGATCCGGAACGCCACGGCAATTGTCACTGCCACGAGTAGCAGCCCCAGCCA
>CAZWRL010000053.1:0-1584 GCA_964636345.1 uncultured Gammaproteobacteria bacterium
CAATTATGGGATTCAAATCGGCAATGCGCTGAAAGCAACAGGAACTCAGTTGGGTGGCACATTTGAAAACTTGGCCACTATTTTTAATTTTCTCACCATGGTCGCGTTTATGTTTATTGCTCTTAGTGTGGCGCGGAAGTCCGGCATTGTGGGCGCAGAAACGGTATTGAAATATGCGGACGCGGGGCGTAAATGGGCGACAGGATATGCGGGGCGCATGACGGGCGTGCCGCGGCTTGCGGAAAAATACGCGCAGTCCGATTTTGCTCAACGATTTGCCGCGCGCGGCTTTCTTTTGGGCGCGCCCGGAAGAGGCCTTATGAAACTTGCCCAGCGGGGGGCAAAAGCCGGAGGCCGTGAAGAGGCATTGAAAGCGCGCACAGACGCCATTACCAAATTAGCGCCTCGTTTCCAGGCTGATGCCTATTTGCGCGCGGGCGCCCCCATACGCCGCCGCGTTGAAGAGCAGACGAAAACCGAAGGCATGGCGGAGATGCTGCATTATTTAGATGATCAAGGCAGGCGCGATAAGTTTATGAAGGCAACATTTGCGTATCAGCCAAAAGATGAGAAAGAAAACAATCAGCGCAAGCTACGAGATGCTTACGCGGATCGCGAAGGCAACAAGCAAAGCGTGGGCCAGCTTACGTCGCGGTGGAATGCCGGATATTACTCGCCGGAAGAGCAAAAAACGATTGTGGATGAAATGAAAACAGAGCGGCGCGCGCGTCTCCTTGGTGCGGTTGATAATGTTAAGGAGGTAGAAGACATGATTGCCGATGTGTTGAAAAATAACGCGCGTGAGCTTGATAAAACACGTGAAGAAATTGCGCGGTACAATATTTCACTTCCTCCTGATCAGTTTCTGCCTTACTTTAATAAATTAAACGAAGAGACAAAGCGGCGCGTATTTGATATCATTAATCCGCGTGAGCTTGAGCGACACATGGCCGGTTTTGCTGACGCCGCCACTCTTGGGAGCACTCCCACCGGACTGAGTCCCGCACAGATAGCGGCATTGACTCCTACGGAACGAGCACAATATGAACAGAAGCAATTTTTGAACGCGGCCAATGCCTTAGGAGTGAATCGTAACAACATTAAGGTTCGCAATATTATAGGCGCGGTACGGCCGACGTATTGGCAAGAACTCGGATATGGAAGCCAGCAAGAGCTTGTAGAGGCATTAAGTCCGGCGGAAGCGGCAAGCATGAGAGAAGAGGATATGAAGCAGGCAGTTATTTCTCAACATTTTGACGGCGGCCAATTGGAAGCTATCGGGCGCTCCAACCGCATTTCGCCAGAAACACGCAAACAAGTGCGCGCGCATGTTGAAGCGTATATTGCCGCTCAACGTTCCGGATTTCTTGGATTACTAACGCCGGCAGAAATCGATCGTCTCGATCGTCTTGAACAATTTCTTAATCGTTCTCCGGCATTTCAATAATTAAAATAAGTATGACTTTTATTGGAGAAGAATTTCAAAAAAGATTTCAAACATTGCCAAAGGATATTCAGGAGGCGCTTACCGCGGTGGCGAGCGTGGATACGATTTTTGCGATCGGCAAAAAACACGGGCTGATG
>CAZWRL010000053.1:1594-2040 GCA_964636345.1 uncultured Gammaproteobacteria bacterium
ACGGCGACCACCGAGATCTACACGCGTAAGATCGTCGGCAGCGTCAGATGTGTACAAGAGACAGAGTCATGGATTGATGGTGGATCAAATCGGCAAGATGGCTGATGAGATTTGGAAAGTGATGTTGGGGCTCGCCGACCCTAAAGATTTTATACGGAATTTGGCAAGCATGCTTACTATTCCTTCAGAAAAAGCATCAGCGATCGCGAGCGATGTCAACGCGCAGATGTTTCAGCCGGTGCGGGAGAGCTTGAGGCGCATCTATGATGCGCAGCCATCAGCTCCCAGCACGCCTGCCGCGCGGGCAGACTCTCACGTGCCGCCCATGATTTATCCGCAAGACAAGTTTGAGGAGGAGTTTAAGAAGGAGCCGGCAGAACAAAATATGTCCGACACTAAAGGTAGGACAGAAGAGCCGTTAGAACAACTTGCACCGCTCGCCCCGA
>CAZWRL010000054.1:0-1820 GCA_964636345.1 uncultured Gammaproteobacteria bacterium
GCCACGGGCGGCGTGGCGACCACGGTTAATGCGTTGTCCACCACATTAATCCCCACGCTGGAGGGTTCTGGAAACTTCAACACTCTGAAGTGGCCCCCATCCTTTGGACAGGAAAACGCAGAAATTAAGTTAGGCTCTCAAGCGCTTCTGGATTAGTTGTGTTTATTGTTCTTGCTCTGCGTTTTCTTCATTAAACCAGTCCACAGCCCCGGCGTCCAGCCCGGAGTGAGCCCCTGAGACCCGCAGGGTCGAAGGGGCTCACTCCGGGCTGGACGCCTTTCGGGCGGCGCTCACCGCCACCGCCACGCCGCCGGTTTGGCCCCATACGATTCGGGCGAATGATACAGCTCCCCTGGCGTCGCATAGCCCAGCGCCTGGTGCGGACGCACCGTGTTGTAATCCCCAAACCAGCGGGCCAAGCCCCGCTGCGCCACCAACCCGTCCGTGTAGTCCTGCACGTAGATGTCCTCCTGTTTGACGCTGCGCCATAACCGCTCGATGAACCGATTGTCCATCCACCGACCGCGCCCATCCATGCTCACGTCCACCCCCGCCGATTCCACCGCCTCCAGATACGCCTCGCTGGTAAACTGGCTCCCCTGGTCGGTGTTGGCAATCAGCGGTTGACCCCCACTGGCCAGCGCTCCGGTCCAGGCTCGAATGCAAAACTCGCTGTCCAGACTGTTGGACAACTCCCAGGCCAGCACATAGCGGCTCCACCAATCCATCACCGCCACCAAATACATGAACCCGTGGGCCATCGGCACGTAGGTGATGTCGCTGCACCAAACCTGGTCCGGACCGCTGATATCCAACCCTTCCAACAGGTACGGGTAGATCCGATGTCCGGCCCCGGGCTGGCTGAGGTTGCGCTTGGGATAGACCGCTTCGACCCCCATCAGGGTCAGGAGCCGCGCCACCCGTTTGCGGTTGACCTCCTGGCCCTCCCGCTGCAACAACGCCGCCAGCCGGCGGCTGCCAAAGGCCGGATACTTCAGATGCAACTCGTCCAACCGCCGCATCAAGCGCAGGTTCTCTTCCCCCTCGGGCACCGGCTCGTAGTAGAACCCGCTGCGCGAGATCCCCACCAAATCGCACTGTCGTTGGAGGCTCAGTTTGGGACATGGCTCGATCAGGTTGCGCCGGGCCGCTACAGGCCCAACTGTTTGCATTTTTTTTTGAGCCAATCCACCTCCACGCTCAACTGGCCGATCTTCTCGTGCAGTTGCGCAATCAAGGGCTGCTGATCTTCCCTCGCCGCCGCCGCCGGCTCGAAGACCTCCGGCAGATGATCGCGGATGACCCCTTTCCATTGCGTCACCTGCACCGGGTGAATCTGGTACTCTCGGGCAATCTGCCCGACCGTTTTGATGCCCATCAAGGCTTCCAGTCCGACCTTCGCCTTGAAGGCACCTGTGTATCGTTTGCGTTTAGTTTTACTCATAGTTCGGCTCTTCTCTCACACCCAGCAGAACCTGACAAACCTAACTTAACTCACTGTCCGAAATTTGGGGGCCATTTCAGCCGAACGGTTCGACGAAACCGAATACGGCCCAAAATACCGGATTCGGGGAACACTGACCGGGCCCAACGGACGGACCTTGCGCGTCGTCAGCATCTGGATGAAAGAGGATGTGACAGGCACGGCGAAGTTTGTTACCTTGCGGCCGGACAAAGCATGAAACACGACCTGTTCATTCGCGTGGCTCTGACTGAGGACCTGCCCGCCCGCCGCCTGCGGCGCGGTGACGTGGCCACGGTCGTGGAGCAGCATCCCGGCCGACCGGGGCAAGAGCCGGGTTATACGCTCGAAGTCTTCA
>CAZWRL010000055.1:0-1771 GCA_964636345.1 uncultured Gammaproteobacteria bacterium
GGCCCGCAGGTTGACTTCCAGGACAAAGATGCGCTCAGCGGAGAGAGCGAACTGGATGTTGATGAGTCCGCAGATTTTAAGCTCCAGAGTTAGTTTTTGGCTTATCTGCTCAATTTTTTTCAAAGTTTTAGCAGAGAGGGTTCTTGCAGGCAATATGCAGGCTGAATCTCCGGAGTGAATTCCGGCTTCCTCAATGTGTTCCATAATCCCGCCGATAAATACTTCTCCTCCGTCTGAAATCGCATCCACATCCAGTTCCAGGGTATCATCCCGCGCTGTTTTCCCGGCACCCGGCCCAGTTCCAGGGCATCCTCCAGAAAGTGGTCTAGATAAGTTGCTTTTGCGCCCTGGATGTTCTGGGGTTGTGAAAGAAAATCAATCAGCGAGGATTCCCGATAAATAATTTTCATACCTCGCCCACCCAGCACATAGGATGGCCGCACAATTACGGGGTAGCCGATCTGTCTTGCGATTTTTTTAGCCTGGCTGAGCAAGGTTTCTGCGCCTTTCTGATTGCTGGAATGGACTATGACGCTCCAGTCCGGATACGCCACGCCAATCTTTTTTAGAAGTTTCCCGAAAAGTATCCTGTCCTCGCAGATTTCGATTGCTTTTGGGCTGGTTCCCAGGATGGGCACATTTGCCCGGGCAAGCCTTTTTGTGAGGTTGAGAGGAGTCTGTCCGCCAAACTGCACAACTGTCCCTTGAGGTTTTTCCTTTTCCAGGATGTTGAGCACATCCTCGAAGTTTAAAGGTTCGAAATAAAGTCGGTCAGCGATGTCGTAATCGGTTGAGACTGTTTCCGGGTTGCAGTTGATCATGATGGTTTTTATGCCTTCTTCCCTGAACGCCTCCACCGCGTGCACGCAGCAGTAATCAAATTCTATACCCTGGCCAATGCGGTTGGGACCTCCGCCTAAGATGACGATTTTCCTTCCTTCGAGTTGGTGGGCTTCATCTTCTTTTTCATAGCTGGAATAGAAATAGGGCGTGAGAGCGGAAAATTCGCCCGCGCAGGTGTCCACAACTTTGTACGCGGGAAAGAGCCGCGATTTTTTTCTCAAACTTCTCATCCTTGCCTCAGACTTTTTTGAAAGGTAGGCGAGCTGCCAGTCGGAAAAACCATATTGTTTCGCTTTTAAAAGGAGCTCTTTGCTCAGCTTGATTGCCGGTCTGATTTGTTCTTCCAGCTCTACAATTTCTTTAATCTGGTGGATAAACCATGGGTCAATACTGGAAAGCTGCGCGATTTCCTCGATGCTGACCCCGAGCTGAAGCGCATATTTGATGTTAAAGATTCTGTCGCAATTTGCGGTTTGCAATTTTTGTTTTACGCTTTCCAGGCAGGCTTGAAACTCTCTGTTTTCAGATGAGCCTGGTCGGCGCTTTATGAATTGTCTCAATCGTTCTATCTCTTGAACCTGACCTTTCCCGTCCGCTCCCAGTCCCTCGCGACCGATCTCAAGTCCGCGAATAGCTTTTTGCAAGGCTTCTTTGAATGTGCGCCCGATGGACATCACTTCGCCCACGGATTTCATCTGGCTGTTTAAGGTTTGGTCGCTATCTGTAAATTTTTCAAAGGCAAATCGAGGGATTTTGACCACGCAATAATCAATGGTCGGTTCAAAGCATGCCGGAGTTTTTTCAGTGATGTCATTGGAAATTTCATCCAGCCTCAAGCCCACAGCCAGGAGGCTTGCGATTTTTGCGATGGGGAAACCGGTGGCTTTAGAAGCCAGGGCAGAAGAACGAGAAACGCGCGGGTTCATCT
>CAZWRL010000056.1:0-1682 GCA_964636345.1 uncultured Gammaproteobacteria bacterium
GATAGAAGCAATATGAATAACATCAATATCAATACCCAGCGTATTGCTTCGGTTGCGCGGCGTCATCATCTTCAATTAGTTGTGCTCTATGGTTCGTATGCAAGGGGAACCCAGCGGCACGAAAGCGATATTGACATTGCGGCACTCGGCGCGACCCCGCTTTCTTTTGAAACCCTGCTTTCTTTGCACAATGAATTTTCTGACGCATTTCCAAGTAAAGAGGTGGACATACAATCACTCCATCGCGCGGCTCCATTCTTTCGGTATCAGGTCATGAAAGACGGAGTCCTTCTCTTTGGGGACCCGCATCTTTTTACTCGTTTGAAAGTATACGCTATCCGCGCGCACCAGGAAAATTTCAAACTGCGGCACATGAGAGACGTTTTGCTTCAGAGACGACAAAGACATTTAGAGTCGCTTTTTATCCATGCTTGACCGTGAATTCATACAGGTGAAAGAAGATGGCAGGCAGATGTGTAAGTCCTATTCATATCCTATGCCCCCAGAAGACCAACAGATCAACAAACATTCTTTCCCTCTGAAAGCAGTGATCCTGCTAATTTGTGTTGCGGCGCTTGGAGGCGCCATCTATTATTATATTGCCCTTCGCGAAAAATCTGCGCCTGCTGGCCCCGCTTTTGACCCGGCAAAACAGTTTGTGCCCGAGGGGGCAGAAGCCAGCACTGTAGACCAATCACTTGCGGCGTTTGGGGTTTCAAAACCCCTGCCGTTTTTTGACGAGCGCAATGTGGTATGGAGTTTGCGTTATCCGCAGGGCGAGGCGGCTACTTCTACCTCTACCCAAGCGCAGGCAGCTGGACAACGACACACCGTGACATCTTTGGAATACCGTATTCCCGGCCTTGATATTTGGGTCCTACGAGACGCTTTTAGGGCTTATTTCAAGGAAATGGGTTGGTTGGAGGCAAGAAGTGCCAACCCGAACTCCGAAGACAAAAAAAATACTTTTCTGACGTTGTTTTTTAATAATCCCAGGTCGTTTGACAGGCTGGAAATCCTACTTACTCAAGCAGATGCCGAGAGCCTCGTGTCACTGTTTTCCTTATCGCCTTTTCAGCGTCCGTCGTCTCCGTAACCGCAGCAATGCGTTATGTTTGAAAAAACATTTAATACCACAAGAGCATTATTCTACGCTGTTTTTATCATGGCGGTGATGATAGTGTCTTTTTTTTCTGCGACACCGATTGCCCTGGCACACTGTACATCATTACATTCCTTCGTAGGGTTCAATGGGGATCAAGCGTGGGCATGCGCTGGAGGTATATCTGTCAGCGGCTCCACGATGACGGCTACCGGTTTTAATGGTTTTGTCGGCAAGGTTGAGGGTGGTAGCGAACGCGGCGTGTTCATTAAAATAAAAAACTTAGCTACGGGGCAGTTCTTACCGGTTGATGAGTTCGGTGGTTCCGTAGGTACATTTAGTAAAGGCGGTCTCGCACCCGGCAGTTATCGTTTGTTTGTTAACGTGTATATACTTGGAGATGTCAATTGTTCTAGCGACGAAGTCTGCGATCGACCAAGCGCCTACGACGATGACAGCGCAGATTTTACCGTAGCGGCTCCATACGCCCAGTCAAGCTACTATGCCCAGAGTTCGTATTACGCCCAGTCAAGCTACTACGCCCAGTCCTCCTACTATGCACAGTCAAGCTACTACGCCC
>CAZWRL010000057.1:0-1560 GCA_964636345.1 uncultured Gammaproteobacteria bacterium
GGGCGCATGTGCTCAATCGCTGTTTCTACGCCACACACGATACCATGACCCCAGCGCTGGTGAGCCTGGGCGCTCTGGGACTGAATGTCGTTGGGGATGTAGTCCTCATGCGGTTTTTCAGCCATTGGGGTATTGCTCTCGCCTCCACAGTGGTGATGCTCGCTACCACTGTGGCACTCTACGTGCTCTTTCAACGGCGTTGCACGCGGCTTGAGGCAACGCCCCCTGGGGCGGGCGCACCGACACTTGACAGTCCTGGAGAAGTGGGGTAGCCTCTGGTTCGGAGTTCCAAGGGCCAAATCATGGAGAAACGGAGGCCGACATGCAGAAACTGTTTTCCCTCATCGTAGCGCTGGGTGTCGCTGCCCTGTTCAGTAGTGCGGCTCTGGCGGGCGCCGATTGCAGCTACCACAAGACCCAGGCGGCAGTGGACAAAACGGATGCGTCGAAAAATGTCGCGACAGCGCCTGTGCCTGAGAAAACGGACGCTGGCCAGGTCCAGACAGCCCAGGCTGAGCAGCCAGTCAAACCCGCTCCTGAAGTAAAAAAGTAATTGCTTCGACATCTACACGCCCCGCAGTTCTCCAGGCGGGGCGTTGTTGGGTCAGGCTCTACTTCTTGAAGACCTCGTCGCAGGCCACCGGCAGGGGTACTATACCCGTTGCCGTACGTGGCGGCGGCTTCCGAGCCTCTTCAGTAAACCACCATGCCAGATCGGCCCCACACCCATCCCCAGGCGGTGGAGACTCCTGGGCCTGACACTCAGTGTCCCCTATCGGGCAGCGCAGACGGACATGAAAATGATCCGCATGTCCCCACCAGGGACGCAGTTTCCGTAGCCATGGTGCCTCTGGGGACTGCTGACAGAGGGCTTGTTTAATCACCGGATTGACAAAAATTCGCTCCACGGCGTCAAACTCAACCGCGAGCCGCAACAGTTGCGCATGCTGCGGCAACCACTGGGGCGTATCCAAGCCGTAGCCATCGATGGTTACCAGGGAAGGGGCCTCGATCGTCTCACGCTCCGTAGCTGACAGGGTGTGTCCGTTACGCAGCAGCCAGAACCAGATGTCGGCGTCGAGGCCGCTCTGGTGGCTGACGTGTCCACTAGGCGCAGGACCGCCTCTCGCTTGGCCGAGGTCACCAATAGAGAGGACCCCTAAGCCCTGCTTCGTGGCGGCACCTGCCAACTCTTGCACGTAGCGGATCAGTGTAGGATGGCCAAAAAAACGCCGCCGGTAGCGCCGCATGGTCTGAAAGCCCGGCCCCTCAGGGGGCAGGGCAACAGCGCCCTGCACACAGCCAGCCGTATAGGCACCTATGGCACGTGGGAGACCCGGAGCGGGATCAGTGACCTCACTCCAACTCTGGGCGAGACTTGCGTACGGAACCATACTCCACACGACCAACACGATGGGCCATAGTCGCTGCATGCAGTCCCTATGGTTGTGACCTATCCGCGTCAATACGCGTCGATCCGCAGCTTCAGTCATGGTAGCGTGGCACCACCACCTCGGCGAGGCGGGCAAACTGGTCGTTGACTTTCGGGCCGGCGATCAT